>JAEUSQ010000026.1 GCA_016788705.1 Bacteroidetes Order II. bacterium | reverse complement strand
TCAAAGGTATCAAAAATTCCGTCCTGCAACAGTTCGCCCTTGAGCCTGCTGAAAAAGGACTCTGCGAAGGCGTTATCATAACAGTCTCCCTTGCGCGACATGCTCTGCCGGTAGCCCCGCTTGGCCAAGTGCTTCCTGAATTTTGCACTGGCGTACTGGCTGCCTTGGTCGGAATGTACGATGGCCCCTGCTGCGAGGTTCCTTACGTCCGAATGAACTACCTCGTTTTGTGCGCATAGTAGGCGCTACGGCTTACGCCCAATGCCGAGCACGCTGTTATGGTCGGGAACTGGCCGAGGTGTTCGTCTATGAACTCGTAGGTCTTCACGAGGTCGTCCGGCTGAAAATGAACAAGGCTTTTTTTAAAATGTCACGCTCTGTTTCGGCTTCTTTCAACCGCTTGCGCAACTGTTCCGCCTCTTCACGGGCGGCCCTCAGCTCAAGGCTACTCTCCGATGCCGACAGCCCCTTTTCCTTACTTTTCCAGTTGTACAACACCTGTTCGCTCACACCGAGCAGTTCGGCCACTTCTTTTACGACCTTGCCGTTTTGCAGCATCCGCACTGCTTCTTGCTTGAACGCCCTGTCATACTTGCGCCGCAACCGGTTCGCACTTGCAGGACTTAATGCTTGTTCTTGTTTCTTCATGACACAATATTAAGTTAGATTTGTGTCCGCCTAAATCAGACCACCTCATAGAATCGTCACCGATAGCCATACAACAACTCGGTGTGCTGCCGAGGACTTGACGTGAGGGCTAATTTTCTGGCTAAACGCTTTGGAAAAATAACGGCTATTTGCTGTACACGCACACTTATGCGGCCTAATCTTGTAAAAAAAATACATGCCTGCCTTGAAAATACGTAAATTACCAACCTTGGTGAGGATCCAAAATAGTTCTGGTAATTTCGTTTATGGATAAAACCAAGCCCTGATTATATAACCAAGAGTGGTAAGTAAATGTATTATGCTTACCTCACACCCTTGAATGAATATGATCTTCAATCTATTCCTGCGTCGTATGCCAAAGGCCAATCGCCCTTAACTGTAGTTTCATAACCTCAACGAAAAACATGATAGAAACCGAAATTCCAAGTTTGTCACACATCAATACTGACGGCCAAATTAAAATGGTAGATGTGGGAGAAAAAGACGCCAGTTCCCGAACCGCTTTTGCCACGGGGCGTGTATTGCTGGGGGAAGAGGCTTTCCGGCAAGTCAAGGAAAACCAAATCAAAAAAGGAGATGTTCTTACCACTGCCAAAATTGCAGGGATTCAGGGCGCAAAACACACTTCTTTGCTAGTTCCATTATGTCATAATATTTATTTGCAAAATGTAACCGTCGAAACAGAGCTTAACGAAGAAGTGTTATCGGTGGATATTCGTGCCTTTGTCAAAACGCATGGGCAGACAGGGGTTGAAATGGAGGCGCTTTCGGCGGTATCGGCAGCGGCACTTACGGTTTACGATATGTGTAAATCTGTTTCTAAAGACATTGCAATTACCCAGATTCGGTTACAAGCCAAGACAGGTGGGCTAAGTGGGGATTATAGACGATTGCATGATAATTAGCATGGCGTCATCGTTTGTGTTTTTGGAAGCCAAATTGGCTTCTTTGGATAAATCGTTTTATATTATTACAGCATAATGGGTCGCGGTACGTGTATAAAGGCGCCGATCTGTTATGTGTTCAAAAAATTCGGGGACAATCATGGATATTGAAAATTTTATTTCGGCATTTGGCATTTTTGGGGTAATTGCGTTGTTGCTTATTGCCTCATTATTCTTCCGCTATATCCCCATCGGCTTGTGGGTCACGGCTTTCTTTTCGGGTGTTCACCTTAAACTCATACGAGACCTCGTGGGGATGCGCTTGCGAAAGGTTCCACCTCATCCTATTGTGCGTGGATTGATTACCGCACATAAGGCCGGGGTTGAGGTGAGTCCTGAAAAATTGGAGGCCCATTATTTGGCAGGAGGTAATATCAACTCGGTCGTAAACGCTTTGGTTTCGGCAGATAAAGCCCGCATTGATTTGTCGTTTGAGCGCGCGACCGCGATTGATCTGGCAGGTCGGGATGTGTTTCAGGCCATTCAGGTTTCGGTAACCCCGAAAGTTATTGAAACGCCTGCCATTGCTGCCGTAGCAAAAGACGGCATTCAGCTAAGGGCCATTGCACGGGTAACCGTTCGGGCCAATATGGAACGCTTTGTGGGAGGGGCTGGGGAAGAGACCATTATTGCGCGTGTGGGTGAAGGTATTGTTTCTACCATTGGTTCTTCAAATTCGCATAAAGAAGTATTGGAAAATCCGGATAAAATCTCGCAAGTGGTTTTGGCTAAAGGCTTGGATGCTGGCACAGCTTTTGAAATCCTCTCTATAGATATTGCCGATGTGGACATTGGCGAGAACATTGGGGCTAAACTGCAAACAGACCAAGCCGAGGCCGATCTGAAAATTGGTCGGGCACGTGCCGAAGAACGGCGTGCCGCTGCGGTGGCATTAGAGCAGGAAATGCGGGCACAGGTGGCCGAACAACAAGCAAGATTGGTGGCGGCAGAAGCCGAGGTGCCAAAGGCCATTGCCGCAGCATTGCAGTCGGGGCGTTTGGGTTTTATGGATTATTATAACCTGAAAAACCTTCAAGCAGACACCAAGATGCGAGACGCCATTGGGACAGGATCGGACCTTTCCCCTACAACAGATTAGCCAAAAAGGGGCCTTCCGGATTCGAAGGCCTTTTTTAAGCAGCTCTGTAACCAAATCTCTATATGCGTGTCTTTGGGGATAAAACGTCCACGCTATAATCACGATCAAACGAAAGTACTACCGATTTTATAAGGAAATTAGCTACATAGAAAGAAGATTGTTTCTTTTTAAAAATGATATTTCTTTTTAAAAATGAGCAGAAAAAACCAAAATTAATGAGCAAAATCCTTTTGGCCACGCGCAATAAAGACAAAGTAGATGAATTTAAACATGCCCTTCAGGGATTACCATATGAAGTGCTTACGGCATTGGATTTTCCAACACTGCCGGAAGTGGATGAAGACCAGGATACGCTTGAAGGCAATGCCTTTAAAAAAGCGCGGATGCTTTACGAAGCCACGGGTATTTTTTCGATGGCAGATGATACGGGCTTAGAAGTTAGTGCATTAAATGGGCAGCCAGGCGTTTATTCGGCGCGTTATGCGGGCAAAAAAGCAACTTATGCCGAAAATCGCGCAAAAATGCTTCGAGAAATGATGGGAGAAGAAAACCGGACGGCACAATTTAGGACCGTTATTGCATATTATACAGGTAAAAAAAAGTTCTTTGAAGGTATTTGTTCTGGACAAATCACCCATGGAGAAATCGGTGCGGGCGGCTTTGGTTATGACCCTATTTTTATGCCTAATGGCTATGACGTGACATTTGCACAAATGACCACAGAAGAAAAGAATAAAATCAGTCACCGAGGGGTGGCTTTTCGGAAGTTTTTGGCGTTTTTGGCCAATGAGGCTACGAGGTGGAAAATTGAGTGATAAACAAACGTTCCTCTTATGATTGCACTAATCCAGCGCGTAAGCGAGGCATCTGTAAAAGTTGAGCACCAAATTGTTGGTAAAATTGGATGCGGGCTTTTGGTTCTTTTGGGTATTCATGTGAACGATACCGAAAAAGAAGTGGATTGGTTGGCCCAAAAAATTATTCAGCTTCGCATATTTAATGACGAAGACGGAAAGATGAATCGGTCTCTACAGGAGGTGGGTGGAGAAGTTTTGGTGGTTTCTCAGTTCACGTTGTATGGCGATGCCCGTAAAGGTAATCGGCCCTCTTACATCACTGCCGCAAGGCCCGAAACGGCCATTCCACTCTACGAATCCTTTGTGTCTAAATGTGCCATCTTGTTGGGAAAACCCGTTCCAACAGGCATTTTTGGGGCGGATATGAAGGTTTCGCTTGTTAATGATGGCCCTGTTACCCTTTGGTTGGAAAAGTCACCTAAGGAATAAGTCTGGGTCATGGCCTTTGCCACGCCTCTTTTTAGGTACGGTCTCCAATAAATGAAGCCAATAGTTTCTGAAACTGGTGTACCCCTTTCTCGCGAGTTGGAGAAAATCGTCCTTTAGGATAATAATGGCTTTGCAAACCTTTTTGAACGGCCTCTACAATTGCTTCATCCTCACGTTCCACCTTGTCTAAATCAGCCCCGGCTCCGCTATCTAACTTGGTTTCGTCATAAATATACGTCAGGAAGGCGACATGGGTTTTCGTTGGATGAATTGGTTTAACTACATTGACAGACAAACCCCAAGGATAAAAATTGAGCATCAGGTTTGGGAAAAGCCAAAAATAGTATGCGGCCACCTCTTTGCCTGCGTCCACGTGGTCTTTGGGAAGGTCAAACACCTCGTTAGGGCCATCGGCATAGCCCACTTGAAGGTTGAAATGGGGATATAATACCGTTTCATAAGAACCATAATCCAAGACCCGATTGAGGCCCGCGTGAACAAACGGGATATGAAACCCTTCCAGATAGTTTTCGCAATAAAGTGCCCAGTGTGCTTGAACTAAATATTCTTTTGAGCGTTCAGGGGCAAATCGCAAACGATCCAATTCCCAAAAACCAATTTTTTCTTGTAAAACGGCGATAAACGATTGAATATCAACCTCCGGTTCAAGCCCAGCAAAGAATAACGGTCCCCATTTTTGTAGTGGGAACCGCTGTAAGTCTTCACAAAGACGTGGAAAATGGAGAGCCTCTTCAAATTCTGGCATGGATTCAAAAGCACCAGACAAGCTAAACTTACGACCGTGATAGGCACATCGTAGCGAAGTCACTTTTGCGGGGTTTTGTGCCAGCAACATGCCTCGGTGGGTACAAACATTGCTTAGACAATGCCACTCTTTGTCTGAGGGGTGCGTGAGCAACATGGGTTCTTGAAGGAGTCCGGGCAAAAGCGAAAAAGGGAAAATATCTCCGGGAAAACGTACCAGTGACGTATCGCCGATGAAGTGCCATGCCTTTCTGAAAATGGCTTCTTTGGAGGCTTCAAAAATCGCCGAATCGGTGTAAAATGTAGCGGGGAGTGTTTCCGCTTGTCGAATATCTTGATGAATGTGAAATCGCATACGCAAATTTGGGCAACGAGATGATTTATCCACAGTAAGGCGCAACGTATTCTTGATATAAGACCGTCAACCGGAATTCGTCGGGCATTTCTTGATACGTGTTCCAGATAAAAATAAAGCCGGAGAGCATGTTTAGCCAGTACACAGGATGTGCTTCCAACACTCCGCTGGTGGCGGCCAATAGACAAATTACGCCACCAAACAGGGCCAGAGATTCCGAAAGGACTGCGCGTACAATAAATGCCGTGCGTATGGGGGCTATGGCAGACTCAGGGGGAACTTTTGCCGCTTGTGCCATCATTTTAACAAAAAGGAGTGGCCGGATGAGCCACATAGATCCAAAAAGAACAATATGCAGATAAGACAAGTACCGAATAAGCGAGACGTCTTCGTTGGGGGTAGGCGGGGTATTGGAATACAAAAATCCAATTACACCATAAAAAATAGCCACACCCATCATCAACGCAAATAAAACTGTTCTAAGCGGTTGGATATCGGACGGACGGAGGGCATTTTGAAATAGGTCGGTATTTTTGTACATCCTTCAGGTTGTATATTAGGGCGTTTTAAAATGTATGGGGCTAAGATCGGGAATAATCCGGCAAAAGGAAAGTGTTCCTTGTAAATATCCCTCCTTTTCATTCGTTCCACCGCCTGATGAATGGTGACCCACGTTCATTTGGCTTAGGTTTCCCCAGCGTTGTTTCATGCAGATTTTTATTAAGGCTTAGACGTATCATGGCACAGAGTATCCAACAAATCAAAACATATTGGAAAGCCCAGTGGGAACCAGCCTTGGAACAGTGGAGCCGTTTTACCCGATTGCGTTCCCCCATTCTGTGTGAGACCCGTGCAGAAGAAGAGCAAGAGGGCCTTACCCAGTCCTTTGCGATGATCCGTTTAGCTGATCAGCAGGTGGTGATTGGCCTCAAGCAAATTGTAGAAAAAAACTTAGCGCCATTTGGTTTGGAAATCTTGGCGCACGAAATTGGACACCATGTTTTTTGTCCTGGAGACTTGACCGACCACGGAAAAATGCTCTCGCGCATGAAATATGCGTTGCCTATGTTGGAGGGCTTGGCGCCTTTGGTTGCTAATCTATACGCAGATTTACTGATTAATGATCGGTTGCAGCGCCAAGGTGGGTTAAATATGCTCGGCGTGTTTAAAACAATTGCAACGCCACCCCACAATCCACTTTGGGCATTTTATATGCGAACCTATGAAATCCTTTGGCAGATAGAAACGGGGACAATGGGACTAAAGCAGGTCCCATCCCGAATTGAAGGCGATGCAAGGTTGGCCGCGCGTTTGGTGCGGGTCTATGGGAAATATTGGTTAGATGGGGCGGGTAGGTTTGCTGCTTTGTGTCTGCCCTATCTGATGGAGGAGAAAGAAAATAATAAAACAGATGGTGGAAGGGGAATTCGACAGTTACTAAGAGGATGGACAGATTTGGAGCAGGCAGGGAAAAACGGGTGGCCGGATGGTCTGACGGATTTTGACCCCGACGAGGCCCGTCATGCCATACACCCACTCTACGACCCGCTGCTAAACGAAGGGGCAAAAGACGAAAATGCCGCCACGCCTCAGAAAGAACCCATAGACCTCATTGGCGGACAGAAAAAGATAGATCGCTACCGAGGCCCTAAAGAGTATGGCGATTTAGTCCGAGAAATGGGCTCCTCTGCCACTACCGAGGAGATTACCATCCGTTATTACCGAGAACGCGCCCAGCCATACCTGATCCCCATCCCGTCGGTTATGCAGCCATCGGTAAAAGAAAAATTGCCCGAAGGCTACCAGCGTTGGGACATTGGCTCACCATTGGAAAAAGTAGATTGGTTCAAGAGTGTGATTCGCAGCCCCTTTGTAGTACCGGGTCTTACAACCGTTGCGCGGGTTGAAGGAGAAGTGGATGGAAAAGAACCAGAAAAAAAGCCCATTGACCTTTATATTGGCATAGATTGCTCTGGCTCGATGCCAAATCCGGCCTATCAACTTTCTTATCCAACGTTGGCGGCCACCATCATGGCACGCTCTGGTATTCGGGCGAAAGCCCAAATTATGGCCTGTCTATCTGGTGAACCGGGTGCTTCCGTTCAGACCGAAGGTTTTGTTCGAGATGAGCAACAGATATTAAAGCTGCTTACAGGATATCTAGGGACAGGATATGCCTTTGGTATTTTTCGCCTTAAAGAAGTGATTGAAAAACGTAAATCAAGTATAACGCCTTGCCATATTTTGGTAATCACAGACCAAGATATTTTTTCGATGCTGGATGATAACCGAAAAAGTACCGAAAAGGGATGGGATATTGCCGAAAAAGCCGCAAAAATTGCGGGTGCCGGGGCTACATTTGTTTTGCATATGCCCTATGGATGGCGAGATAAAGACGTTGAACGTATGAAAGAAATTGGCTGGCACATATACCGTTTATACGACTGGTCTGAACTTATTACTTTCGCACGTGATTTTAGCCATAAATTATATGCAAAACTAAATCCTTAATTTCCATTAATACAAACCATTATACAATAATGAAAAGAAGAGTTTTCCTCAAAAAGGCCATACAAAGTACTGCTATTGCAGCAGCCGTACCTGCATTATTAACCACATGTGAGGCTGCAAAAGTCAAAACAGATAAATCAGTTATTGTTGTAGGAGCCGGTATTTCTGGTCTTGCAGCAGCAGAAAAGTTACATGCTTTAGGATATGAAGTAACTGTTTTAGAAGCACAGGAAAAAGTGGGCGGACGCCTGAGGAGCAACCGTTCTCTGGGAATTGCTTTTGATGAAGGAGCCAGTTGGATTCATGGGATTAACAAAAATCCGATTACTGAATTGGCACAAAAAGCAGGGATGCAATCGTTTCATACGGATGATGAAGATATTATATCCTATGACATTGGTGGCATATTGCGACAGGATGCTTTATATAGCAGCGCCGAAGATAATTTGTACGAGGTATTAGAAACACTCATGAAAAGTGGTAGCCCCCAAAAGAGTTTTGAAAGTGTGTTCAATGCAACATATCCTAACTATGCGAACGATCGTTTGTGGAAGTTTTTTCTTTCTACTTATGTAACATTTGATACAGGCGATCTAAATAAATTGTCATCCTTGTTATACAATGAAGGCGAAGAGTTTTCGGGAATAGAAAAAATAGTGGTGAATGGGTATGATACGGTAGCACAATACTTGGCAAAAGGACTTGAAGTTCAACTTAATCAGCGGGTTTCTAAAATTGATTTTTCGGATGACGAAATTAGGGTGCATCATAATGGACAAGTTTCGGAAGCCAATTATGTAATCATTACGGTTCCACTCGGCGTTCTAAAACAAAAGCGTATTGAATTTCTTCCCGTATTGCCAAATAAAAAATTAGAAGCAATTAATAAAGTCGGTATGAATTGTGTCAATAAGTTTTTGCTAACTTGGGAAGAGGATTTTTGGGATGATGTGCAATATATTTCTTATACACCTGAAGAGCGTGATAAATTTAATTATTTTGTAAATGTCAAAAAATTCCATCCAACCGTTAATGCACTTATGACATTTGCTTATGCAGACTATGCCCGAAAAACCGAAACCATGACAGATGATGCAATCGTAGCCGAAATAATGTCGCATTTAAAAGACATATATGGCACTTCAACTCCAGAACCCACCCATTTTCTACGCACAAAATGGGGCAATAACCAAAATACTTATGGTGCCTATTCTTTTACAGCGGTTGAGACCCAAATGAGCCATTTTGATGATTTAGCCGAAGAGGTCGAAAATAAATTATTTTTTGCGGGTGAACACACCGAAGCAGACTATTTCTCGACAGTACACGGGGCATATATAAGTGGAATTCGGGAAGCCAACAAAATTATTAACCTTCAATAAGACGTAAATACGATGGAAGATAAACTGCAAACTTTCAGGCAACCAATGGTGACAGCAACCGGAATTATTCTGGGTTTTGTGCTTAATTTTGCTTCTTCTTGGGTTAAAACAGAAAGCCCATTGGATGACCTACTTGCCTACTTTGTTGGAACCTCTGTGCTGATCGGTACAGTAAGCCTCATTATGGTATTGTATCGGATTCTAAATATGTCATACCCAAGATCGTCGAGCGAGTCGTATTACCGTACAACCCTTCGGCTATTTATTTTTGGAATTGGCATGGCATATTTGGGGGTATTGGTGGATATGTTTGCCAATTTTATGCACGATTAAGTTCACGAATGGGGCTGAAATAACTTGTTATTAGCTGGTCGAAAAATTGGTGTTTGAGTGGAGAAATATTTGAAAGGATGTTGCTTATGGCAAAATTCGTACAGGGATTTTATTTAAAATTGACGGGATATTAAACGTTTGGGGAATTTATAGCGAATACTTCATTGGGCTTCTCGCGGAGATTCACCCTACACTAAAAAGGCCATCCCATTACACTGGAACAGCCTTCGGTACTGGGTGAGAGTACGTGTTTTTTCTGTAGAAATTTGTTTCTGGAATGGCCTAATATGCGACAGGATTCATATTCAGTACCACAGATCTGGTTGCATCAGCAAACTCTAATCGGAGTGTAAGGCGTTTGGTGGTAGCACCTTCCGGCGTATGAATCATACCACTTCCATGGATTCTCATTCCTCCAACTGTTTCGTCGGTACTAAACAACGCGGTGAGACCTAATCTTGCTTGAAAATCGGCCCGATAAGTACGACCAGCATGGACAAAATCTGGGATAACTACCCGTATCTCTTGATTAGATACACGATAGACTTGGGCGGAAAAGCTGTGATTTTGGCGTAATGGGGTAGGAAGTTCTGATTCAGAATAAATCACTCCCGAATACGAGCCAACCAAAGGTGCTGCCCATTCTTGGTTGCGCTGGTTTTCACGGACTTGGTTCCAATAGGCTGCGTTCTGAGCCGCGTCACAAGCAGAAAGGCTAAATAGAATGAATATCCACATAGAATGGAAAGATACATAAGATGTTAATTTTGTTTTCATGACTTTTGATATGTTATAAAGTGAAATGTGTATTAGAGAGGGTGTTCAATGTAAATATCGAAAAAACAAATGGAATAGGATCAGTTGCCAATAATTTTCTCAAGTGGGGAGCTGTCTCATCAATTTTTGTCCAATCTTTTTAAACGTTTGGGCTTAGTACATGCCCTTAACATGTATCTTAAGCTTGCCCAATCAACCAGTTTTCAGTCAATAACGTGCTATGTCCCGTTTCCTCCTTCGAGTGGCCATCATGATGTTATGGCCCGCTTTTCTTATCGCCCAGCCTGTTGGCTTTACCTTTGATGCAGACTTATCCATGCGTGCGGCGAAGGTCATTGAGACTTTTATGCAGCAAAAAAAAGTACCAGGTCTTACGGTCGCTGTTGCTATTAAAAACCAAGTGGTATGGACGCGAGGTTTTGGATTTTCAGATGTAGCCACGAAAGAACCGATGCGACCTAATACATTGATGCGCATTGCCAGTATTTCTAAGCCCATCACCACAACGGCAATTGGGGTCTTGTACGATGAAGGCGACGTAGATTTGGGGGCGCCCATTCAAAAATATGTTCCTTCGTTTCCGGAAAAAAAATATCCTGTTTCTGTATTGCAGGCGGGCCAACATTTGGGTGGTATCCGCACCTATCGAGACGCGGAGTATTACAGCAAACGCTATTTTCGGAATGTGACCGACGCTCTGGAGATATTCAAAAATGATAGCCTGATGGCCAAACCGGGTAGTAAATACCTGTATTCTACCTATAGCTACACCTTGCTGGGGGCGGTTGTCGAAGGGGTTAGTGGTCAAGATTACCGATCGTTTATCCGTCAGCGGGTTTTTGATCCACTTATGATGTACAACACCTATCCGGAGGACCGGGCACGATTTAGAATGGGAACAGCCAAGTTCTATTCAATTCAGAAAGGCAAGGTTCGCGAGGCGCCTTGGGTGGACAATAGCAATAAATGGGCTGGTGGGGGGTTCCTTTCCACTGCCGAAGATGTGGTGCGTTTTGGCGGTGGGTTGTTGGCGGGTAAGCTTTTAAAACGCAAAACCCTCGAACTTTTTTTCACTTCTGGGAAAACCGACAATGGCCAAGAGACCGGCTACGGCTTTGGTTGGGGGGCGGAAGTAAAAGAGGGTAAGCGATTTGTGGGACATTCGGGTTCTCCAGTAGGGGGGAGTGCGATTCTCGTCATGCGGCCAGAGAAACAATTGGTGATTGCTATGGTTTGTAACCTACAGAATGTCTCGCTCAAAGAACTCTCCTATCAAGTATTGACAATGTTTGAAAATAAAATGAAGTAAATTTAATAAATCTTCTGTATAGAAGCAGTGTTTTCCAAAAAAAACGGGCTCATGTTTAAAGAAATACAAAAACTCATCGAAAAGAAAAAGCGATTTGTGGTAACCTCGCATGTTCGGCCTGATGGCGACGCGATAGGATCGGCAGCGGCATTGGGGGCCTATTTGAATAGCCTGGGTAAACAAGCCGATGTAATTTTGAGCGATCCGCCCCCACCGAATCTCTACTGGCTTGCTGAACAACTTCAGGTACAAACCTTTGATGGCGGCATTGAACAACGTTCCAAGATTGCTTTTGCCGATGTGGTCTTTGTGGTGGATGTCAATACCCTCGATCGGGTAGGGGCACTGGCACGCCCGATTAAAGAAAGCAATGCCACTAAAGTGCTGATAGACCATCATTTGGATCCTGAAAACTGGTTTGACCACAAGGCGGTGAATGTCCGCGCAACTTCAACGGGCGAGTTGATCTATCAGTTAATTAAAGGTCACCGACCTGAACAGATCAATCATCATATGGCCACCGCTCTTTATACGGCCATTATGACCGATACAGGCTCTTTCCGCTTCGATTCGGTGGTGGCAGAAACGCACCGCATTACCGCCGACCTCATAGAACGTGGGGAATTATACCCTTCGGATATTCACCTTAAAGTATTTGACAACAAGGCTGCCGCTGCACTAAGACTTTTGGGTATGTCGTTGGAAACCTTAACTTTGGCATATGATGATCAGGTGGGTTTTATGACCGTCACGCAGGAAATGATCCGGAAAACGGGATGCCATACCAGCGAAACCGAGGGATTTGTAAATATGATATTGTCTATTGGTTCAGTAAAGGTAGGCGTCATGTTTTTGGAAATTGAGAAAGGCATCAAAATGAGTTTTCGCTCTAAAGGGGAATGGGCGGTTAATAAATGGGCCAGCCGATTTGGCGGTGGCGGACACCGGAATGCCTCTGGTGCTTTTGTTAAGGATGGGATTTTGGAAGTGGTGCAAAAACAGGTACATCAGTGGGCGCCAGAATCTATTCCGCAGTGGCCTAAAGATTTATAGCTTTGGTATTTACCCAAATGGCCAAGCCTTTTTCTCGATCGCAATAAATACAAGCACCAATAAAAGCCAAGCGATAAACGCATACCGCATACCACGGTCCGCAAAAAGTGTGATCTCTGGGGTTTCTCCGAATCCTTGTTCTGTGAGGTATTGATAGCGGAAAAGGCTATACAATACAAAAGGAATGGTTGTCAGCATATACGGCATCGTGCTGGACTCGATGGTCCAGAGGGCATAGGCCATGAGGGCGGCTGCCGAGATGATGGCCTCCATCCGGTGTAGCCATTCGATGGGATAATGGGCCAGTACCACACGGGTTGTACCTTCTGCACCAAGTGACATGCGCTCGGCTTTCCGCTTTTCGATCCCCAAAAAAAAGGCCAATAAGCCCAGGCAAAGAATAAACCATTTGGAAACGGGAACACCAATGGCCACTGCACCTACCAATGCCCGGATGACAAAGCCGGCGGAGAGTGTGATCAGGTCTAAGATGGGTTCTTGCTTTAGCCGCAGGTTATAGGCAATCTGGAGCAAGACATAACCCATCATCAGTGCTTGGGCATTGAGGGGAAGTTGTACGGTGAGGAGTAGCCCAAGAATTCCTGTAAATATAGCAAGCCACCATGCCTGAGCCTTCGAGACCGTGCCAGAGGCGAGTGGACGATGTTGCTTTTTGGGGTGTAAACGGTCTCGTGGAGCATCTTTTAGGTCATTGATGATATAAAACGTGCTGGCAATGAACGAAAAGGCTGCAAATGCGAGGCTCCCTTGCCAAAGTGCTCCAAGGGTCAGGTGCAGGGCAAATACAGGAGCCGACCAAACCACAAAATTTTTGATCCAATGATACGGGCGGAGAAGCTGTATAAAAGGCGAAAACTTCATATTCATGATTTCATTGGTGGAAGCGCAAATTAATGAAAAAACCCCGACGATAGGACATTCGCGGGGTTAGGAAAAGACAGTAGGCTGCAACTCAGACGGTGACGACGCTGTTTTCGGCAAAGAAGGGGCCATAAACGGTTTCGTCGGCGGTTTCTTCGTTGTGCCAGCCTTTATCCCCGAAATAACGGAATTGATAAGACTTGCCCGCGTCGAGGTTTAGGGTGGCTTTCCATTTTTTGTCCTTTTTTATAAGTTTCATGGAGCCCTCTTCAAGGTTCCAGTTGTTAAATTCGCCTACTACGGCCAGTTCTTTTTCGGCCAGTTCTTGCGGCACTTCAAACGTGACTTTGCAGGTTGTCTTTTTGACGTTGTACTTTTTGTTGATCATGTTTTTAAGCTAATGCAGTGGGTTGTGGTTACAAAACACCTTAATTTCAGAAATTGAATGTGAAGTCTCAATAGGTACTTAGGTCAAAACTGCAAGAAAGCGGTTTCAGAAAGCCTTTAATTTCATAAATTTAGCGCTTCTTCATTTGTTTCTTCATAAGTGCTGCACAAAACGCCTTTTGTTGCTTGAATTGGGTGGCCTTTTTTCTTTAGCCTTAAATACATTTGGTATATGTTGGTATTTCGGTCTGTCACAATCTGGTTGTGGATGGTTCTTGCTGGATTCTCGGTCATCTCCTCGCATCGTCCAATTGCTGAAGCCAAAGGGAAACGTCCTGGGTTGGCGGCGATGGAGTCAGGTTGGGTATTGGTTCAGTTAAAACCAGGAACACTTCCGGCGGGCAAGCAGTTGTCTTTACCTGGTTCTTTAATAGAAAAACTTAGTGCGCATGGGCTACGTAACGTTGAGCCGGCTTTCCCTGGCTTAGACAAATCGCTTCACAAAACAGCCGCCCCACTAAGTCGCACCTTGGCCCTCAATATCTCGGAGGCTTCCGACCCTTGGTTGGTGGCCCAAAAACTGGCTTCTGATCCAAATGTGGTATATGCCGAACCAGTCTATCGGCGCTTTATCCATGCAGTACCCGATGATCCGCAATACGCCTCCGTCCAAAAAAATAGTTTTACTGCGATACAATCAGAAGCCGCTTGGGACGTTGTAAAAGGCGCATCCGGAAACGTTGTGGTTGCCATTGTGGATGGGGGTACCGATTGGAAACACCCAGATTTGGAGGCCAATGTTTGGAAAAACCCGGGAGAAATTGCAGGAAATGGAATTGATGACGACGGAAATGGCTTTGTGGACGATGTGAATGGGTGGAATTTTGCAAATAACTCCAATGATCCGACAGGACTTTCGGGTACGCCCAATAATGCCCTTCACGGAACTCATGTGGCAGGAACGGTTGCAGGCGTTACCAACAATGGCATTGGTGTGGCTTCTATCAGTTGGAATGCCAAAATCTTGCCAATCAATACGGGTTCTTCTAACACCGACGATGCCGTTGCCTTTGGTTATCGAGGGATTGCCTACGCGGCGCAAATGGGGGCACACATTATCAATTGTAGTTGGGGTTCGGAGGACTTTTTCTCCGAGACCGAAAATCAGGCCATTCAGTTGGCGACCAGTATGGGGAGTTTGGTGGTGGCTGCAGCCGGAAACGGCGGAGAAGACGGGGTGGGAGATAACAATGATTTGATCCCCCATTATCCGTCCAATTATGCAAATGTACTTTCAGTGGGGGCAACCAATGCGTCGGATGTCAAGGCAGGGTTTTCTAACTATGGGCATTCCGTGGATGTCTTTGCGCCGGGCGTTTCCATTTTAAGTACAGCTCCCAGAGGCAACTATACATACCTTTCGGGTACTTCTATGGCTTCTCCGATGGTGGCGGGCCTTGCGGCCCTTGTGAAAACACATAAACCTTCTTTATCACCGATTGAATTGTCCGAACAAGTACGAGTAACGGCGAACCGAATTGAAGGTACGAATCCAAACTTTGCACAAACGTTGGGCGGAGGAAGGGTGAATGCTCATGCAGCCGTAACCAACTTCTCGTTACCAGCATTACGTATGGAACGATCTTCTTTCTCGGATGCTAATGGAAACGGTGTTATTCAGTTGGATGAAGTGATTACCCTTTCCGTTGAGCTGAAAAACTGGCTCGTAGCCGCCCAAAATGTCCAAATCAAACTGTCTTCACCCGATCAAAATGTGTCTATGGTAAATTCGGGACCCATTGCATTGGGTACTGTGGGTGCGGGTGCAAACAAAGCTGGCAGTGGGTTACAATTTAAAGTGTCGGGAACACAGCCCGATGGGTATATCATCCGATTATTGGTAGAAATCACAGCCGATCAATACAGCCTTAAAGAGCCAGTGGAACTTATCCTAAACCCACCTCGGTATGTCACACACGAAACCGGCCTCATTACGGCTTCCATCACAACACGGGGAAATATTGGGTATAATGGGTTTCAGGATGTGAATAACGGAAAAGGGTTTCAGGTAAATGGTGTGGACATGCTTTTTGAAGGAGGGTTGTTACTGGGTATTAGCCAAGGCCGTGTTTCCGATGTCGTTCGCGGGGAAGACGGGAGTACCCAGGAAGCGGATTTTAAGTCTCTGAGAAGCAGTGTTTTAACCATTGGGCCGGGAAAAAACACCAAAGAAGAAACACATTTTGTTATGTCGGACTCCACCGCCAGCAGTCCGCTCAATGTGGAGGTGACCCAAAGAACCTATGCTGACGACAAGCCTGAAAACCAAGGTTTTATTGTGGTTGAGTATGAAGTACGAAACCTAAACAACTATAAAATTACTGGCTTGAAAGGAGCACTTTTCATGGACTGGGATGTGGCAAATGGAGGCCAAGATGACTATGCCAAATATGATCCAGCGAGAAGAATGGGCATTGTTCAGAATGCTGCGGTTAATCCGACGCTCATTGGGGCTACAAAATTACTCAATACAGACAAAGGAGTGAATTACCGTTCCATCAATAACAACCCAGAAATATATGGCCCAGGATGTACTGGCTGTAATGGATTCCGTTCCAGTGAAAAATGGGCGTTTATGAGCAATGGTGTTCAAACGCAATTTGTGGATAAAAAAGATGTCTCCACATTGATTGGGGCCGATGTAGGAGATATTGAACCGGGAAGTAGCGTCACGTTTGCATTTGCGCTTATTGGTGCCCGGTCACTTAACGAGCTAAATGCCTTTGCAGATGCCGCCCAAGGAATATTTAACCAAATCGTTACGGCTGCCGACGTAGAAGAACCGATTCCACAACATGCAGCTTTACATCCTGTTTTTCCGAATCCGCTTTCAGGGGAGGCCACATTGGCCTATTCCATAAACGAAAACACCCAAGTGCAATTGGCTTTATTCGATCTTCAAGGCCGTAAAATCCGGACGCTAAAATCAGGGCTGGTGGCCAATGGAACCGATCGGGTGCGATTTTCTGCACAAAACCTACCCAATGGGGTGTATTTTGCACGACTGGAAGTGGGTACCGGAGGACGTAAACAGGTCTTTACCCAAAAAGTGGTGGTTCGCCACTAAAGGAAGTACACACTTGGCTCGACCAATGGCAGGCTCCCCGGATATCCTCTCTGGTGGGGCCTGCGTCTATTTCATGAGTTGGGAGTGCTTTTCGTGCGCCAAATCTCGTGAGGATTTCAGTAAATATTTCGCCTGCTTTGCAAAAATATGGATCGTAGGTATGGTCGCCCAGTGCCAAAATGGCAAATTGAAGATGTGATAATGCAGGTGCAAGGGTTAAAAAGGTTTCGTAAAAGTCCAACGCATTATCCGGTAATTCGCCATCTCCCCAAGTGCTGATCGCCAAAATAAGGTAGTTGTAATCCAGCAGCATTTCCGGATATGCATCTGCAAGATCTACAAAATGAATGGTATGTCCCTCTTGGGCAAGATGCTGTGCAACAGATTCTGCTACCGTTTCCGTGTTTCCCGTCTGGGTTCCAATCAGCATTAAAAGGTTCATGCGTGGTGTTTTTTCGCAAACTACAAAGAAAACGATCGCCCCATTCGCTAAGTTGGCGGGGATTTTTAGTGCTAAAGATCTGTTTTATGCTGACGAACGACTGGTTCTATGAGGCTATTTAATTGTGGCATAAAGCCTTAGAAAAAACAATGACCCATACTTTAGGTCATTAAATTACCGGATTAAGTGGTCTTTTGCTGATGATAGTTGGTGAAAAACCGTATAAAGAACCCGCCAAGTACTCCTGCCGCAAAGCCTCCGAGGTGGGCAGCATAAGCCGTTTGGTCGGTAGCTTCAGGTTCAAGGCCATTAATCACCTGCAATGCAATCCAAACGCCAAGCAGTAAAAGCGCAGGCACAGAAAAACGAAAGATGAACAAGAAGAGTACCCTTACCTTATTTCTAGGTAACAAGACCAAGTACGCACCCAAAATCCCTGAAATTGCGCCAGAAGCACCAATCATCGGTATCCATGAATCGGGTTGAAGGGCCACTTGTGCCAGTCCACCAAGGATCCCTGTGAGTAGGTAAAACCATACAAAACGCTTTGTACCTAAAATATGCTCGATGTTGTCGCCAAAAATCCATAAGTAGAGCATATTAAACCCCAGATGCAACCAATCGCCGTGCATAAACATAGAGGTAATAAGCGTCAAATAAATGGGATATGGCCCCATATTTTGGGGAATTGTCTGGCTTTCTCCGTCAATAGACAATTTGATACTGCCGATGTAATCGGTTCCATTTACCAATTCTTGTGGAATCAAGCCAAAGCCAAAGATCCAATCATTGGTCTGAAATAAGAAAAATATAATATTGGCAACCAACAACCCGATGGTAAAGTAAGCCGGCTTGTTTAGGTTGCTATCGTCGTCGTAGATAGGAAGGAGCATGGTAACACCATAAAGGAAGGGGGCATAAAGCCCCCAGTTCAGTTTATGAGGAACTATCGTGGCAAGCGATCGGGCATATCGGCCACCACATATGCCATGACCGCCATCGTGGCAACACAAAGAGCCATTTCGCGTGGATCTAATTTGTCTGGCGTATCAGCATGGGTGTGATGATACCAGAAGTACTTCGTCCCATCCACATTCAAGCCCATACCTGGAACACCTTTTTGCATGAGTGGCCCGATGTCTGCACCGCCCCCTCCACGTAAAATCTGACCAGACTCTATGGGGTTGAGTAAGGTTGCAATGTCTTCAATCATCTTGCGGGCTGGTTCGGAACCTGTAAATCCAAAGCCTTTCGGTTTAAAGACACCGGCATCGGATTCTATGGCTAAAATGTGGTTGTTGACGTTTTCGCCTTGATTTTCCATGTACTTTTGTCCACCCCGTAATCCATTTTCTTCATTGGTCCAGAAAACCACTCGTATGGTTCTGCGTGGCCGTAAGCCCAATTTTTTCAACACGTTCAATACTTGCCACGAAACCACAGCCCCACCCCCATCATCCATAGCGCCCGCGCCTACATCCCAAGAATCTATATGCCCACCAATAACCACCACTTCTTCAGGTTTTTCGCGACCTGTAATTTCCACCATCACATTCCGAGACTTGGCATCTGGCTCCATACGGGCTTCAGAATAGAGGTGCAGTTCAATTTTTTGCCCGCGTGCCTGCATTCGGGCCAACATATCGGCATGTTCCGAGGCCATCGCCATCGCAGGTACTTTAGGAATGCCTTCTTCGTATCCCATACCGCCCGTATGGGGAGAAACCATGGAGTAAGGCCCAACAGAACGGATGATACTGGCCACCGCACCATTACGGGCAGCAAGGCTGGCGCCCCGAACACGGTATTGGACGGTTTCGCCATAACTGGTAAAGGGTGCATTAAACACCAATATTTTGCCGCGTACCTGATCTGCTTTTTGGGACAATTCGTCGAAACTATTGACGACAATCGCTTCAGCCTTGATGCCTTCCCGTGGTGTACCAATGGAACCGCCCAAAGCCAAAACAGGCAGATCCATCGGACGGGGTTGTACGAGCTTGAGCCATTCGTTTCCGCGTTTCCAATTAGGAACCATAACGTCTTCCGAGGCAATTTTTTCCAAGCCATCCTTTTTGAGTTCGGAGAGAATCCAATCTAAAGCGTCCTCTAAGTTTTGGGTGCCGGAAAAACGAGCGCCAAAACGATCACTCATCTCGGCCATGCGGTTCCAAGCAACGCTGTCGGCTAAGGAAGCCTCTATAATTTTTTCGGCAACGCTTTTATATTGTGTAGCAAGCGGTCCGGCCACTGGTGGTGGGCTGGTGGTTGATTGTGAAAGTTTCGTCTGAACCGATTGCTGTGCAACATGAGGTGAAGTGCATCCAATTTGGAACAATAGCACCGTAAAGATTAAAACAGTTAGATACTTCATGAGGTCGTGTGTTTGGGACTGTGAGTTTTCAGTTTACCAATTACAGCAACCTTTTGCAAGATCCACAAATAAAAAAAGCCTTACCGAGGTAGGGCTTTAACGTTCCATGCTTGGGCAAACATCAGTTTTGGTCATCTACTCCAACAACAGCACCCGATCGCCGCGGATTGACAGGTGTTTGAGTAGCGGCAGGAATATTTCGGTAAACCACCTGGCTCATTTTTATCTTACGGCGGCCGATGCCGCCTTGTACGGCTTGGGCTTCTTCTTTTCCGAGAGCAAATTTTACGGCGTCTTTAAGGTTCAACTTTTTCATGGCACAAGTATTTTTGTCTGAAGGAGGTCATGCTTGCCGTCATTTGGACGGGTCTTTTTTTTGTTCTTTGGGCAAACTACCGCCTACAGCAGATGCACACCGGCACGTTTCGATCAGGGCCGGAGACTATTCGATAAAACCGAATAATGGTTCGATGAATGGATTAAACCCTCAAAAAGGCTGGATCAGTCAACTATACACAAGGTGTTTTGTACAGACGATATCATTATTCCATTTGCGTATAAGTAGATAGATGGACTAAATTTAATTTTTGTATATTGCGCAGGTAACTGACAATTAAACCCGCCACTTCCTCAGGCTGCTTAAGTGTAGTGCGGTATTCTGGCAAAAAATAAATACTACAAATGGCAAAATATTTAGTACAATCTGAATTGCTTCTAAGTAAAGATATAGAAGTCAAAAGTTATAAATTTTTAATAATGTCTATTTTTTTGTTTCCTGTTATCCTTTTAATAATTTTAACATTTCAGCCAAGAGTTATGTACAATAAAGAAAGTATATTTTACTTGCTTTCGACGAATATATTATATATTCACTTAATTATTTTTTTACTATTGGTAATTGTTTTTATTAATAAAATCGGAAAAGTATCATTGGCTGATTTGGGTTTAAATAAGAAGGATTTTGTCAAATCATTATGGCTTATTCCAATAGTTTGGATTTTAGAACAAATATTTCTTTTGGGTTTTGTTTTTTTTACAAATTATGGTATAAAAATTAATGAAGTATGGCTGGATCAAAATAAAGCCATAAAAGAATTATCATATTTTGTGGCAAATACAATAGCAACAGGTTTGAATGAGGAATCTTTTTTTAGAGGTTTTTTATTTCTTCAATTTTTTCATCATTTTAAAAATAATTTTATTCATAATAATAAACTAAAAGCATTTTTATTTGCAGCGTTATTTTCTTCAGTAGTCTTTTCATTATGTCATTTGCAATTCAATTTAGTGGTTTTTGCTTTTTTAATTGTTGGGGGATTGATTGGAGTAGTTATTTATGTTTTGACAAACAATCTCTTCTATGGAATAATTTTACACGGCTTTTTTAATTCACCTTTACCATTAATCGAATCTTCAGATGGTCACGCTAAACTATCAGTACTTTTGGTCATAGGAATTGTTGTCATGACTGATGTACTAATAAAATCAAATACCCACCGCTATTTTAATAAAAATGATAATTCTTTGCTTCATTGAAATGTAAATAAAACAAAAAATGGAAGTTGTAAATTATTCAGCAGAGCCTTTAAATAAAATATATAACTGGCTTCCTCACGATTTAAAGGCAGAAAAAGTAATTTTTTTCCCGGATGCCTGCCCAGGAAAATCTCCCCTCCCTACAGGAACAGTTGTTTATACCGAACAAAAAGATTGGCGCAAATTTGCAATATCGGACTGCGGTTGTGGCATGTTATTGTGCGAGGCAGATTTAACAAAATCAGATTTTAAAAAAGAAAAATGGGATAATATATATTTTGATATTAAAGCGAATAAAGGTAAACTGGGAGATTTGGGTTCAGGTAATCATTTTCTGGATGCATTGGAGTCATATACAGATGACAAACTCTATTTTTTAATTCATACAGGTTCACGTAATGAATCAAAACTGGTTGACGATCTAATTGACCAACCAAAGAAATTTGATACTAAATTTTATGATGTTTGTGAATGGGCAAAAGACAATAGGTTTGCAATTTTTAAAATATTAGAGAAGTATTTCGGACGGCTTAGTCTGACATGGTCCCATTTTCACGGACACAGCGTTAAGTTAGAAAAGTAGCGTTCCTCAAAGTTGTCGGGGCAAAGATAGCCCAGTGCCGAATGCCTCCTTTTCGGGTTGTAGTAGCACGCTATGTAATTGAAGATTTCCGT
>JAEUSQ010000025.1 GCA_016788705.1 Bacteroidetes Order II. bacterium | reverse complement strand
GATTCTTACGGCTATGGACCTGAAAACGGGAAAGATCTTGCTTGAGCTGAGTTGTCCGGAAAAAAAGGATGGGGTGGTCTTTTCCACAACACCCGTTCAGGGTGAAAACGGGATCATCTATTTTGATAGCGAACGAAGTTCCTATGCGTATAAGGTACATCGGAAGTAAGGTTACTTGATTTGGGTATTTACGGTGTATTGCTTCGCTGGGATCCACTCCGCTCAATGACCGACCGACCGGAAAATTGGCTATTTAATCAGATTTGATGTCAGGGCTACGTACCTTTGTGGTTTCTTGGATGCGTGATCTCTACGAAGATAATAGGGCTACGCCCCATCTAGACGAGTGCTACAAAAGAAATTGTTCGGGGTTGGTGTGAGGCATTTCTACATTTTTTAGGGTGGTACGTGTTTATGTCCTTACACAGGTCGAGGGGCGTTAGCCCTGACCTCTTCATCGGTTTTTTGTTGTTATGCTTCCGCATGATGTAACAACCCTTTCGCAATTTTTATAGGAAGGATATTGGAAGTAAGGTATGGATGCGAACGTCAAGGCATCGTTCATAGGCACGCAAAATTCCTACGCAAAACCATATGTTATGATCTTGCATAGGAAAGATAAAATACTTGCTCACCTGAAGGTTTCCTTATTTGCTCTTGGTCAACATAATACATTTTTCGACCCTCGATATACTTCAAATGAAGTATTTTAGGGGGGCAGATTCAAAATAAACAAGATTTTTTAGTCCTAAAGTGGCACTTTAATTCACTATCCTATTGCATTACATTTTAATATATGCTATTTTATGGTTGCTCACCAAGATTGGTTTCCATTGTTTGTGTACATATTCGTCAAACACACAGCGCAAACGTATATGAAGCCAAATTCGCAAAATTGGATTGAACAGGAAACCATCATTTCTGAAATTAAAACAGCTTATCTAAACGCTGAACTCTTTTTTGCACCTGTTCCTACAGACTCAACGTTGGCGGAAATAACGGACTTCATTCGGAAGTCTATATTTTGCCAAGAGCTGCGTGTTTCCGTTATAGAAGAAACATTCCACTTATGCCAAAACCGTAAATTAAAGCTACTTCTACGTAATGCCCTGCATGGCATGTCGCTTCAAGGTTTTCTGACACATCACAGAATAGCACTTGCCAAAAAACTTCTATTGGAAACCCACTTTTCGGTGGCGGTGATCGCTTTCAGTTGTGGGTACGATACCTTAGAGGGTTTCGAGGCACGGTTCAAAAAGCGGAATGCGTATGCCCCCTCTACCTTTAGGACGCTTTTTGCTGCGAATCCATTACCCAAAAAGGCCACATCGTTTCCAATGCAGCCTTTTTTGTAAGATCGTGGAATCTTAGTTGTATCCCGGATTTTGGACTAATTTATTATTGGTGTCCATTTCACGCTGCGGGATGGGCAAGATCAAGTTATTGGCACTGAAAGCCGTAGTACCTACCGATCCTTTGGTGCGTTTGATGTCGTGGATTTGATGCCCTTCAAAGGCCAGTTCCAACTTGCGTTCCCTCAAGATGTCGTTCAGCGTTACCGCCGTCAAATCCGAGAGTCCCGCACGTTTACGGATACGATTAACATCGTCTTTGGGGGCAGCCCCTATTGTTGTCCCTAAACGTTGATTACACTCGGCGCGGGTCAGGTACATTTCTGCCAAGCGGACCATGGGCACATCGCCATATTGGTCGGCAAACTTCAGGGTAAAAACACGGTTGTTTACCGTCTCGAAGAACTTACTACGTTCGTCGCCGGCTTCATAGAGGGCAAGATGCTTGGTTTGAACACGGATGTCGCCACGGCCTTGGTTGTCTGTGGAGGCATAAAAGGTGTTCATGTTATTCACCCCGTCTTGTTCGGAAACAACAATGCTAAAGATCATTTCTGGGCTTGCCGTATTATCGGCAAAAGCGGCCCCAAAAGAAGACGTGAGGTCGTAGTTCCCGCTACTAATGACGCTATTGGCAGCATCGCGGGCCGCAGCATAATTGCCCTGCATCAGATAGACCCGTGACAGCATGGCTAATGCGGCATCTTTGGTAACAACCCCATCTTCTACGTTTGTGGGCAAAAGTGTTGCCGCTTTATTGAGGTCTTCCAGTACTTGTGCATATACCGCTGCAACGGTATTCCGGGATTTATAATCCGCCTCGGTGACCGCAAGCGTCGGGGTTAGGACCAAAGGCACGGCTAGGTTTGTATTATTGTCTCCGTCTCCCCAGGCTTTACCAAACAACCGAGACAGTTCAAAATAAACAACTCCCCGAATAAAAAGGGCCTGCCCTTCAAAATATCCTTTATCCGCCCCACTTACTTTGTCTAAGGAGGCGAGCACATGGTTTGCACGGTTAATGGTGGCATAGCCTTGCGCCCAAATGTCCCGAACATCCACATTGGAAGTGGTGATCGTTTTTCGGTAGAATTCGTCGAGCGTGGTGTAGGTCCCGCCAAACACGACTTCGCGGTCATCGCCCAGTAATTCACCCGTATATTGAACCGCACCACCATAGAATACGCCGCTGCTTAGGCCATCAAAGGCGCCTGTCAGCGTCACGCGCACATCATCCGCCGTTAGCAAGGCCGTTTTGTCGTCAATGCTCAGAACGGGATTTACATCCAACATTTGGTCACAAGCAGAAAGTCCGAGTGCAAGAACGCCTGCCATCAACCAGTTTTTAAAGTTCTTCATGATATTGTACATGGTTTTAAGATGGAAGGGTTAGAATCCGAGGTTAATCCCAACGAGAACCGTTTTCGGCTGTGGTGGGGAGTAAAAATCGTATCCTTGGGCAATATTTGTTACAATGTCGTCTGCATTCACTTCTGGATCCCAGCCAGTATAATTGGTAAGGGTCCAAAGATTATACCCACTTACGTATAAACGAGCAGCACTTACGCGGGCTTTTTTGAGCCATTGGGTAGGGACATTATAGGAAAAGGTGGCCGTACGCAAGCGCAAAAAGGAGCCATCCTGAATAAATCGGCTGGACGCTTGAGCGCCGTTGTTATAATATAAGCGGGCTTGCGGCACGTTGGTATCGGTGTTGGTGGGCGTCCAAGAATCCAACTGGTCCACGGTTTGGTTATCCTCAAAACGGCCATTTGCCGAGGAGAAGCGCCCGGCGCCATAGAAGTTGATTTTGTTGCCGTACTGCCCGTTAAAGAAGACCGATAGTTCCAGATTGTTGTAGCGGAAGGTATTGGTAATCCCACCGATCCAAGTTGGGAGCGCACTTCCCATCACCACCCGCTGTGCTTTACTGTAACTATTCGTCGTGCCACGGTTAATGGTCCCATCTGCATTCTTGGTGTTCAAGTACCAAAGGGCATCGCCATTTGCAGGATCTACCCCTGCATACTCGACCGTAAAGAAAACACCAAGCGGCTGGCCTTCTACGGCGCGGCTCATGGCGTTTAACCCTCCTTCGATCACCTGTCCATCCAGATCGGTAATTTTATTTTTATTATAGGCCAGATTTAGGCCCGTTGTCCATTGGAATGCCCCATCTAAATTGTTGGTATTGAGCACAAACTCCCAGCCATTATTGGTGAGTTTACCTACGTTTTGGGTTTGAATCAAAAATCCAGTGGACGCAGGTACGTTTACGTTCAAGAGAAGCCCTGTGGTCTTTTTGGCATAATAGTCAATCTCGCCATTGATTCGATTTTTGAAGAACCCAAAGTCCAAGCCAAAGTCTGCCTGATTGGTGGTTTCCCAACTCAGGTTCGGGTTGGCCAATTGCGAAGGGCGTTGTCCGGGTTGCCCATTGTATCCCGCATCGCCCGTAAAAAGCCCCAACTGAGGGAAGTTCCCAATTTCGGCATTACCAGTGATCCCATAGCTGACACGGAGTTTCAAGAAACTAACCAGCTTATTGCCTTTCAAAAAAGACTCATCAGAAAGCACCCAACCGGCAGAAGCAGCAGGAAAGAATCCATAACGACTATCACGACCAAACCGAGAGGAACCATCCACACGGGCACTTAGGCCCAATAAGTACTTATCAGCCAGTTTGTAATTGGTACGGACAAAATAGGAAACAAAGCGGAAGTCGGTTTGCGATGAACTGCCGTCGGTTTTTTTGGCAGCACTTGCAATGTAGCGATAAGCGTCCGACGGAAAGTCTTGGCCTTCGGTATAACCCGTTTTGGTTTGGGACGATTGAAAAGACGTTCCTAAGGTAGCATCCAACGCATGTTTCCCACTAACCGTCCAGTAGCTGAAGTAGTTATTGGTATTCAGGTTTTCTACCCGAACGGCACGGTTACGAGAAAGCCCTTGTGGAGCGCCGAAGTTCCGAACGGTTTTGCTGTTGTAATACTGCTCCTCGAACTGATTCAGCATATCCACGCCAACTTCGGAACGGAAAGTCAGACCCTTCATGATCTGCAAGATACCATACACATTGCTGATATTCCGGTTAACAGACGTATTATAATACGAGTTTCCCACATTGATGATCGGGTTATAGTAGGCCGGAACGCTGCTGTCTCCGGGTGGTGTCCCAACCGGAAGCCCCGTTTCTGGGTCTTTTTCTGGAGTCATAGGCGGCAATGCCACCATCTGCATGGGGTTATCAAACTGACGATCCCCGGAAAGACGATTGTTTAAACTACGCGAAAGCCCCATATTGGCTCCCAGACGGAAGCGATCAGATGCCTTGTGTTCGAGGTTCAGACGACCGGAAATCCGGTTCATGGCATTGCCCAAAATAATCCCTTTTTGGTCTAACCATTGCCCAGACACGTAAAACGCTGTTTTATCATTTCCACCACTGATGCTCAGGTCATATTGACTTTGCGGTGCCTCTTGGAAAGCAAGCGCTCCCCAATCGGTATCGGCCTGGTCCGAGGTACCAAAAGTGCCAAGGCTTTGACTATCAAAAAAGTCTCTCATAGCCGTTGTGTAGGAGTCATCGGCATTGGGATCAATTTTCTCGATGGCATCAGAGTTCCCCGCCGCTTTGAGGTAGTAGTCAATGTATTGTTCGGTATTTAGGAACTTAACCACACGGGTGGGCTTGCTGTTTCCAACAGAATAACCAAATTGTACATTGGTTTTTCCACTCGAACGCCCTTGTTTCGTGGTAATGAGAATAACACCATTGGCGGCACGGGAACCATAGATGGCTCCAGCAGAAGCGTCTTTAAGCACTTCAATAGAAGCAATGTCTTGTGCGTTCAGATCCACCAACGGGTTCGTATCCCCCCCACTTAGCGAGAGGTCATTATTGGTGATAGGGATGCCATCCACCACAAAAAGCGGTTGATTCGAGGCGGTGACGGAGGACGGCCCACGCACACTAATGCGCACTGCCTGTCCTAACTTACCACTACCTGCATTCACTTGTACACCAGCGGCCTTACCCTGAATGGCTTGATCAACGCCCAAAACAGGGACATCTTGAATATCAGCAGATTTAATTTTGGCGATATTTCCGGTTAATTCTCGTTTGATTTGCGCACCAAAACCTGTCACCACCACCTCACCAAGGCTCTTGGTGTCGGTGAGGAGCGCTATATTGATTTCGGAGCGGCCATTTACGGCAACTTCTTGCGTAAGATAGCCTACAAAACTAAACACCAATGTTCCGTTTGCGGGCAAACTGATACGATAATCCCCGGAAGTATTGGTCAGTACGCCATTTGTCGTACCTTTTACGGTGACCGTAACACCGGGTAAAGGGGTGCCGTCATCGGCGGAAGTCACTTTTCCTGTTACTACACTTTGCGCCATTGCAGCGGGTGCCAAGCAGAGAAAGAACAGGCCCAGTAACCATCTGGTTGTTTTACCTTTCATGTGATTAGGGTGTGTTTGGGTTATAATGGAGGGTAAAGGACGTCCATTACAAAATATGGCACAATCGGAGAAGTATATTGAAAAAAGCGTCTGTTTTTAGGAATTTTTCTGCTCATAGTACAATATTGTATTGGAAAGAACCCCAAAAGCGGTTTCTGCCATTTTATTGCCTCGGGTATCTAAAAGGGGGTTAATTTCGGCGATTTCCAGACAAATCACTTTTTGACTGTCTAAAAAGCCCTTGATAATGGATGCCGCCTCCGCCGGATCAAAACCTTTCGAGACAGGGGTTCCGGTTCCATACGACACTAAATCGCAGTCCATACTGTCCACATCAAAGGAGATATACAGATCATCACACGCTGCTAACCGTTCAAGGGCTTCGGATAAACAAGCCGCTAATCCCCTAAATCGAACTTCGGGCACCGTGAAATTTCGGATGTTATGCGTCTGCATTAGGTGTATCTCTGGTAGTTCAGCATCTCGGACACCGCAAAAAACGAGGTGTTCGGGTTTAATTTTGGCATTTGGTGTCCCAATTCGCTTCATCGCCTCCCAGTAATAGTCGGTATCATCGCGTAGGTTATTAATCTGACAGGCCAAATTATCCTCGGCAAGGGCAGCGGCAAGGGGCATACCATGAATGTTTCCAGACGGAGACGTATAAGGCGAATGCAGGTCTGCATGGGCGTCAATCCATACCACCCCCAAGGTTCGTTCTGGCTGTGCCGCTTTTAATCCGCTGATGGTTCCCAACGCAGAAGAATGGTCTCCAGAAAGCACCAATGGAAAAAAGCCTTCGGCCACTGTTTGCTCTACCGCCTCGGCCACACGGGTGCATTGCTCAAACACATGCCCAATCCGCTTGGCGAAGGAATTGCGAACTTTGTCATAAACAGATTCGTTGTGGGTGGCAACGTCAGCAAACAAATGGCGGTTAAAAAAATCATCGCCGCAATTGATAGCCGCAATTTCAAGGGCATCAACCCCCATGTCCGAGCCACGGGTGCCAGCGCCAATATCCGATCGGTTTTTAATAATTTTAAGTGTCTTTTGCTGCATAAAACATATAGGGTAAGATTAAAGGGGAAGCAGAAGTCAACCTGAATCCATCATGCGGATCCGGTCTAATCAAGTACCAAACGAAAGGATAACTTCTTAAAAAATGTCTTAGCGATTTTTTTCACGTTTTAGCAGAAGGATGGCCATTGCATCGGCTTTTGCAACAGACCATACACCCTTCTAACATCCGTTCCCCAGTCAGGAACCGCATCTATTTACAAATCCAGAGGCTGGCATTTTTGTCCACAATAAGCGAATTACCGCTAAAAACCCGCTTTTCGGGCCGCTTCAAACTCGGCCCCCGGCTTCCATTGCGGCCAAGAGCCATCCATCGCCAAGGTATATCCCAAGCGAAGACAGACCCGCATTTGCTGTACCATCCCCCCCATAGCCCACTTAGGATCAAATTCATCCGCTGGTTGATGATACCGTAAGGCCGTATATTCCGCCTCTGCTTGTTGTGCAAACCCTTGAGGACGACCAATGAAGTTTTTGCCGCTGTTGAGAAAGAAAGCCGGAACTCCCATGCGTGCAAAAGAGAGTTGATCGCTGCGGAAAAATAACCCAGCGTTAGGATTGGGATCTGGAGAGACGGTCATGCCTTCCGCCTTGGCTGCATTCCTCAGAAGGCGCAACATCTCGCTTGTTTCAGCGCCAATACCCGAAAGATCGGTGGTACGTCCATGTACATTTCCCGAATCCACATTCAGATTTGCTACTATTTTATGCATTGGAAAGGTCGGATGAGCGGCGTAGTAGGCCGAACCCAAAAGCCCTGACTCTTCTGCCGTCACCGATAGAAACAAAATAGACCTTTTTGGAGGATCAGCAGCTTGTTTAAGTGCTTTGGCCATCGTAAGCATCATGGCTACACCAGAGGCATTGTCCACAGCTCCATTATAAATGGTATCTCCTTTTTTATCCGGCTTACCCACGCCCAAGTGGTCGTGATGGGACGTGAACAGAATTGCTTCATCCGGTTTTTCGGTACCGGGCAACAAAGCCACCACATTGGTTCCTGAAAAATACCGCAAGGCATATTTCATTTCTGCCGCAACCGAAACAGGCAAGACACGTGGCCTAAAGTTCCGGTCAGCCGCTTCAACAAACCATTGCTCTAATGTACTCCCACTGGCAATAGCCAACTTTTCACCCATTTCTTGTGAAATCCAGGATTTTAGTTCAAGCGGATTCGGGGGTGGGGTTGCAAATTGGATTTGTTCACGTGCAGCACCGTTGCCTACCACAGCAAAAGGGTAACTCGCCGTTGGCGTGGTATGGATTAACAAAATACCTTTGGCCCCTTTTCGCCGTGCTTCTTCTTGTTTGTAGGTCCAACGCCCAAAGTAGGTAAGCGTGTCCCCTTTAAAGCGGCCGGGTTCTTTAGGTGTCGGAGGCGGGTCATTGACAAAGGAAACCAATATTTTACCGCAGACATCCATACCCTTAAAATCGTCCCAATTGCTGCCAGGCGCAGAAATACCATACCCCACAAAAACCAATTCGCCAGAAGTAGTCACCCACTCGCTGGCCAAATCGGTAGAGGCCGTAAATGCCGTGCCGAAATCGCCCGAAAACGTTCCATTAGGGCCTTTAAAGGTCAATGGTTTTACAACTGTTGGGGTAGAACCCAAGAGAGGTACTTCCTGAAACCACGAGCCATCTTGCGCACCCGGAACCAGCCCTAATGCTTTAAATTGATTGGAAATATAATCCACTGCCCGCTTTTCGCCCTCGGTTCCCGTCCCACGCCCTTCCATTATGTCACTACTCAGGGTTTTGAGGTGGGCACGAACCGTAACCGAGTCTATGGTGTTTAGGAAACCATCATGATAATGTGCAGGAGGTTTCTCTAAAGCTGGCTTGCCTGTAGAACAGGCAAGCAACCAGCCACTTATTGCAAGAACCAGTAGTTTTTTCATGTGCATAAAAGGTTTAATGGGATTGAATGAGCAATATACCCCGCCTCTTTAAACGGATCAAGGTATTCATACGATCCGTTTGGTTGAAATTTGATACAGCCATGAACCGTCTGAGAATATGCTCTTTGCTTGGGGTCTCAACCATCATGATTGTTGTTTAGCGATGATGACAAGGCTATTTTAGTGCCTGCAAGAAATACCAAATCTGCATAACGGCTATATAAATTATTATAACAATGAAGCAAATACTTTTAATTTTTGGGTTTTTATTTCCCTTTGCCGCCGTGGCACAGCCTGGAACCATTCCACCAAATGTTTTTCCGAAAGAAGCCTTCACCTATAAAAGTATGCAGAAAACACCTTGTAATTGCGACCCTAATTATCCGAACTCCCCTTGGGTTTGTGATGCCTATGACTATGAAATGACACCAGGTTACAACAAACCTCAGTACACCATTCATTTAGGAGCAGAGCGTCCTAATTGTTGGGATAAGCTATTATTATTTCATTACACCAATTCAAACACAGGAATAGTTTTTATCCGTTTTGTTCAACCTGAAACAGGCTGGCCTTCAACATCCGTCATGTACTATTATTATCCAGATGAACTCATTTTCTCGTGGTGGGAAGAGCGAGAAGGATCACAAATTTTATTGGACGAAAAAAAGTTTAATGATCCTTTTACCCAGAAAGGATTTGACGAAAACACGATTTTACAACCTAAATTACGAATAAATGGTAACTCCAATAAATCAATTTTTAAAATAAACAGCATTGCGAATATTCGAAATCTTAGACTATTTTACGGAGTGATTCCATATAAGAATGAATTTATATATGATTTAGAAGTAGGAACATTAAAATTAATCAAGGAAAGTGATCATGAAATAATCTATGAATACACACACCCCATAAAAGCACATCCAAATGTTAAAAATTATTATTTTGGAATTGCAGATCAAAGTGCCATAATGCCTCCCAATCCCCCATATCCAGAACAACCTTTTTGGCTTTATCCCGTGTACTTTATTCACGAGACTCCAGCCCTTAAACTATCCATTATCCAAGAAGAAAATGGCACAGAGAAAATCATCAGCACTACCGAATTTAACCAACAATCTGAATTTAATGAAATTCTGAATACAAAAATTGCTACCGATGCTTCAACCTCAACCCTGATTAGAATAAGTAGTGCAGAACCGATTGACCATCTAAAACTAAGGGTCGTTTCATTGCCCAAGTCCAGTGTACCCAACACAGATAAAGAAATTATGGGTGAATTAAAGATAGAAAAATCAACTCCTAAAGAAGTAACTTATCGTTATACCCACCCCAGTTTTATAGATCCAGCCATTAAAGACCTCGCACTGGACCTCTACAGCGAGGCTTCCGGAAACGAAACGTCTTTATATCAACCCATCTTTAAGCGGACCCCACCTCCTACTTTACTGTTACATGGTCTATGGTCGAATGGCTCTATTTGGATTAATTTACCACAAAAATTAGCTAATACAGGACATAACTTAAGACTGGTTCGCCGTGCTACATATCCTAATGGAGCTTCCTTTAAAGATAATGGACTCGTATTACGTTCCAATATTGATGTATTATTAACGGCTGCATTATTTCAAAATGTCTTGGCGACAAAAGTAAATGTAGTCGCACACAGCATGGGTGGTTTATTGGCAAGGCAATACATTCAGAATGCAAACTTTAAGAAAGATATTAACAAATTAATTACGCTCAACACCCCACACTCAGGTTCGCCAATCGCCAACATCATTGACAGCGATCAACCCCTAAAAGCTTTATTGGGTTTCATACTCAGTATCCCAAAAGAAGGGGCATTGGAAAACCTACGGGTGAATAGCGAGGCCATTAAAACCCTTAATCAACATCCAACCCAGAACATGACTGAGGTGTTGGTACACAGTATTGTTTCCGAAAAACCTTTTGATAATTCTTGGATTTCAAAAAAAGCCGAATCCCTCGCTTCACAAACAGCCCTTCTAAAATTTTGTTCAGAGGCCAGTACTCCAGAAGTGGACTTTAACCGATGTTTGCGGGAAAAAGTATTTAAAGAACCGAATGATTGGATTGTTGGACTTTCGAGCCAAGAAGGAGGTTTGCCACTCGCCAATATTACACATTTTTCTAACATAAACCATATGGAGGTACATGCGGCTTCGCCGGTTGTACAACGGGTAACCGATTTATTAAATGAAAAAAATTCTTCTTCCTCTTTTTCACGTGCTGGTTACAAACCCGTAGTACTTCCACCACCAGATGGATTTAATCAAACTTTATCAAAAAAAGCAGTAGGTAATCTTAAAATTACATATCCTATACGTGGCCAACAAATACGCTCATTTTCAACGTTAATGGTAAATGTAGCAGGAAGTTCGGATATAAAAAACTTATTATTCGCATTTGCAAGTGATTCTCTTGGCGTGGGCTCACAAGTATTATTAAATGCATCAAGTGGCGTTTTTCCTATTACCATTCCTGATAAATTAAACCAACCGCTCAAATTAGTAACTATCGGTTTTGACACCGCTGGAGGCATAGTAGGAGACACCCTTACTGTGCAAATAAGCAGCTCCGTTTCTACTGATTTTGAAGTTCCACCAAAAGGAAACCCATTTACCGTTGCCCCAAACCCTTTTCAAAACCATGTTCAAATTCAATGGAATAAGACCTTGCAAGGTGAGTTAACTTTATATGATATACTCGGAAAAAAAGTCTGGTCCAAAAAGGTTTCTGGCGAAGGAATGAGCACCGACTTTTCATTTTTAAGTACGGGAATTTATTTTCTACGACTGGAATATGACCGACACTTTTATGTTGCCAAAATCATTAAAAAAGAATAGCACCTATTTTATCCACACAAACACCTTCTCATCTTAATGGATGCAACAAAAGATTTTGCCACACGGAAACGGTACTGCCTTGAATCTTTCGTAGAGTCAATGGGGGTGCATTTCAAAACTTCCTGTAATCAGCCTTACACATGCTATCCACATTGCACTTTAATAGGTGTAGGCTGTATGTGTCGTGCATTTTTGAAATGCACCCAGTCAATAGCGCATGGGATCATGGACAAAACATAACGTTAACGAATAACAGATTCTTGTCATCTAACTATGTCTTGTCATCTAACTATGTTTCGATGATCCTTCCAAACGATTAGATTTTTGCAGCCATTAAACTCAAAAAGATAATACAATTTTGTTTCTCACCAACTTCGTATTATCTTCCTTTTTTTATTGATCAATTGCAGCCAATTTGATCTGATTCATCCACTACAAAACAAATCCCTTTTGAGCAAGTGAACCTCATAAAAGGCCCATTAGTCGTTTTGCTTGAGAAAGATAGAATTATTCTGCATTAACAGGTACATTTCCAATAGAGATCCTCTTCTTAAACAACCAATAATAATGAAAAACACAAATTCTGAAACAGAGGCAGCGTCCCAAGGCTTTTAGTCGCGGATGAAAAATGCGTGGCAGGAAAGCGAAACCTACCTCGACGACTCCGCTCACGAAAATGCGAATGAAGCGTATTTTACAGGAAGCCCTTATGTAGGCGAAATTCAAATTTTTGCAGGGAATTTTGCGCCTGAGGGTTGGATGTTCTGTCATGAGCAGTTTATTGGCTATTTCGGAAAATGATACACTCTTCGCACTCATCGGCACCACGTATGGCGGCGATGGGCAAACCACCTTGCGTTACCCGATCTGCGCGGGCGCATTCCCATTCATCAAGGAACGAATAGCGGCGTTACGTATTTCATCGGGCAAGCAGATGGCACAGAAACCGTAACGCTTAATGCAAACCAAATGCCTGCACACACAGCATGATTTCGGGTGTAGTGCGTGGCGGAGGTACGCAAGGTGTGGGCTTGACCACAGGCACAGAACTTGGCACACTTACCGCACCCACTTCGAGCAGCGCAGGAAGCGGACAAGCACACGAAAATATGTCGCCATTTTTGGGATTGAATTTTATCATCTCGCTCTACGGCATTTTCCCATCTCCTTCATAAGCCAAATCATGCTCTAAACTAAAAAACTATGCCAAATATCTTAACCAACGAGCAAACCGACCGACGCGGTTTCTTGTCTCGATTCTTCTCTGGAACGCCCGAAGTTGTACAACAAATAGAGGAACACAATGCGCGTTTCAACTTAAACCAACCCCGATTTGAAAGCCTGCCTTTTATTGGGCAAATTATGATCTGCTCTTTTAACTTTGCACCCAAAGGTTGGGCGCAATGCAATGGGCAGTTCTTGCCGATTAACCAAAATCAGGCGCTTTATTCGCTCTTGGGTACAACCTATGGTGGAAACGGCACAACGACGTTTGCCCTACCCGATTTTCGTGGGCGTTACCCGATTCATTTTGGCAACGGTTTCACGCGAGGACAAGCGGCTGGCGCGGCTACGCATACTTTAACAGCAAACCAGATGCCGCAACATACACACGGTTTTTCGCCTCAAACCGTACAAGTTTTAGGAACAGGCACACAAGTTAAAGGCATGGCGCAAGTTGGTTCGCTCAGTACTTCCACACAACTTACGCTTACCAATGCTGGTAGCGGTTTATCGCATAACAATATGCCGCCTTACTTGGTTCCCATTTTTTGTATTGCCCTGGGAGGTCTTTTCCCAGTTTTACAATGAAATTAGTCCAGCAGCAGCCATGAAGATATCAAGCAAAAAGCCCGTTGAAATTTAACGGGCTTTAAGAAGCTCCCCGGGTAGGACTCGAACCTACAACCCTGCGGTTAACAGCCGCATGCTCTGCCATTGAGCTACCGAGGAATTTGGCGTCATTTGCTTAGGCCGGCAATATAAGAATCTTATTCTTGGGTACGCAATACCCTTCTAAAAAAAAATGCACCTTCAAGAGAATCTTAAAAATTCAACGGAACTGATCCAACCGATTCGGTATATTATGTCTCTACCTTTTAAGACAGAAATCCCCACTCTATGTCATACGACCAAAAGAAGGTTCGCAATTTTTGCATCATTGCCCATATTGACCACGGAAAAAGCACTTTGGCAGACCGTTTGTTAGAAATTACAGCGACGGTTTCCAAACGAGATATGCACTCTCAGGTTTTAGATTCGATGGATCTGGAGCAAGAACGTGGTATCACCATCAAGAGTCACGCCATCCGCATGACCTATCGTGCGCAAGACGGTGAAGCGTACATTCTTAATTTAATTGACACGCCCGGGCACGTGGACTTCACCTATGAAGTTTCGCGAGCACTCAAGGCTTGTGAAGGAGCCATCTTGGTCGTGGATGCTGCACAGGGCATCGAAGCACAAACCATCTCGAACCTGTATTTGGCTTTAGAAAACGACTTAGAGATCATTCCGGTCATGAACAAAGTGGATTTGCCCAGTGCCAATCCGGAAATTGTGGCACAAAGTATTGTGGACTTAATTGGTGGCAGGGTTGAAGATGTAATGGGCGTCAGCGCCAAAACTGGTGTGGGCGTACCAGAAGTATTAGAGGCGATTATTCACCGCATACCTCCCCCAAAAGGAGACGAGAAAGCTCCTCTCCGCGCTCTGATCTTCGACTCAGTTTTTAATCAGTTTCGCGGATCGGTAGTGTATTGCCGAGTGATGGAAGGAACCCTGAATAAAGGTGACCAGATTGTGTTCATGTCCAATGGCAAGCGATATTTTGCCGAAGAAATTGGTACCTTGCGGTTAGGCAATCAGCCCACGCAGACGCTACGGGCGGGTGAAGTTGGTTACATAATAGGATCGGTTAAGGATGTTTTGGACACCAAAGTTGGGGATACCGTGACCCATGCCAGGCATGGGGCAGCCAACCCGATTCCGGGCTTTCGAGATGTGAAGCCGATGGTATTCAGCGGGGTATATCCGACAGCAGCAGAAGATTTTGAGGAATTGCGCACTTCATTAGAGAAGCTACAACTCAATGACGCCGCCCTTTCTTTTGTGCCTGAAACCTCGGTGGCATTGGGATTTGGATTCCGGGTGGGCTTTCTGGGTATGCTCCACATGGAAATTGTCCAAGAACGGCTTTCTCGCGAGTTCAATATGGACATTGTTACCACCGTGCCCAACGTAGAGTATTTGGTCACCCTTAAAAGTGGGGAAACTATTACCGTAGATAACCCAAGTGACATGCCAGATCGCGGAAAAATTGAATACATCGAAGAGCCTTATGTCCGTGCCCAGATTATAACCCCGACGGAATACATCGGGAACCTCATGCAGTTATGTCAGGAAAGGCGCGGATTGTATAAAAACACCCAATACTTAACCACCGACCGAGTGGATCTACAATACGAACTTCCTCTCGCGGAAATTGTGTTTGATTTTTACGACAAACTTAAGTCGGTGAGTCGTGGGTATGCCAGTTTTGATTATGAGTTGATAGATACCCGTTCGAGCGAATTGGTAAAACTCGATGTTATGCTTAATGGTGATCCGGTAGATGCCCTTTCCACCATCGTACACAAAGACAAAGCCTATGATATGGGCCGTAAGTTGACAAATAAACTTAGAGAGTTGATTCCGCGTCAGATGTTCGAGATTGCTATTCAGGCTTCGATCGGTACGAAGGTTATTGCACGAGAAACGGTACGGGCATTCCGGAAAGACGTAACCGCTAAGTGCTATGGCGGGGATATCAGTCGAAAGCGCAAACTATTGGAAAAACAAAAGGAAGGAAAAAAACGCATGAAGCAAGTAGGCCGGGTGGAAGTACCACAGGAAGCATTCTTGGCCGTACTTTCCATGACTGACTAATCCCAACGCGACTCACCATGCGACGGATCTGCGGATATCTTAGCCTGCTATTTATGTTGTGTGCAAGCCCATCAGTAGAAGCACAGGCCACAACCGAAACGGCGCACCCATCGGAGGATCCTTATACGGCCCTTCGAAAGGAGGCTTTACGCAAACAAGATCCCACTTTATATTACCGAAAAAAAGTGCAGTGGGAAAAATTGGCAGAGCGTGCAAAGGTTATTAAGCCCATAAACTTAGACGAGGTAGGACTTGGAGGGTGGTTTCAACCACTTGAAAAGGAAACCGAAAAATCTTTTTATGTAGGCAGTATCCAGCATATGCCCCGTCCTAAGCGGAAATGGTTTTTAGATTCGTTCCGCGATGCTGATTGGACGGGTGCGCCGTTATCTAGACCCTCTGTTTTAGACACGATGCGGACCGCTGAAATCCGGGCGTTGTTACAATCCCTTTTTGGGTCACCTTCTTCCACCATTTTTGATGTCCCACCAGAACGGAGACGGAGCGAATTGGAACACGTCCAATTTGAGTATTATTTGGTGGTGAACGACACCATTCCGGTCATGATCATGGATGGATTGGGGCCGAAAGGAAAAGGGGTGATTTTTGCTGGAGACTGGGCCGATGAAAACGTTCTGCCACTCATCAAGCATGAATTAATCCGGCGGATGATGCACGCTGTTGACCCTAAGCCCTATATTGATTTTTACTACGATCCAGATGTGGACTTGTGGTATAAAACTGGCTTTGACGGGAATCGGTACTTCACCGAGCAAATCAAAAAGCCGAAACAGGTCTATGAACGCCCATACTTCGAGGAGCAAGAACCAGCGGCACCCACAACGGGAAAAGGATAATGCAACCCGCTGCCTATGGCCATTGTATGACTTGATTTACCTTAAAAAAGGCTACTCTTTTCAGTGAGTAGCCTTTTTCTTGGCATGGCATCTTATACCCGCTCTACGGAGACGGCTGTACCGCCGCCCGTTCCATGACAGATAGAAGCCAATCCGTTTTGTTTGTCTAAACGGTGCAACGCATGTACCAGCGTAACAATAATTCGTGCACCAGAACAACCGATTGGATGCCCAAGCGCAATTGCCCCACCGTTTACATTCAATTTTTCGTATGGGATACCGAGTTTGCGGTTAAACAGTACACTGTTCACCGCAAATGCCTCATTATTTTCGATCAGGTCTATATCGGCAATGGTTTTCCCGGTCCGTGCCAATAGTTTTTCCACTGCTGGAACGGGCGCAGACGCGAAGGCATAAGGGGCATGGGCAGCAATAGAACTTCCAGTCACTTTTGCCAAAGGCGTAAGGCCATATTTATTCACCGCCTCTTTAGAAGCCAGTAACAAAGCTGCCGCACCATCGCTAATCTGACTACTATTTCCTGCGGTAAGGATGCCTTCCTTGAGAAATGCGGGGCGCAAACTACCCAGAGAGGTCAATGTAGTATCGGCCCGAAACCCTTCGTCTGCTGTCAAGGTTTTCACTTCGCGCTTCACTTTGTATGAGACGGGCACAATTTCTCCTTGAAAAGCACCGGAAGCCGTGGCTGCGGCTGCCCGTTGGTTAGACATCGCCGCTATTTCATCCACATCGGCACGGGTCACTCCGTTTTCTGCCGCCAATTGTTCTGTCAGGTTACCCATTGCATCTCCGGTAAACACATCTTGCAGGCCATCACGGTGCATAATGTCTTGCAACGGTTCTGCATTGGCAGGCGTCAAGTATTTATACCCCCAGCGTGCCCTTCCAGAAAGAACATATCCGGCATTGCTCATAGATTCTGTGCCACCAGCGAGCACCAGATCGGCCTCGCCCGCACGAATGGCCGTAGCTGCATTCATCAGCGACATCATTCCAGAGGAACAAACCATATCAACAGCATAGCCATCCACAAAATCAGGGATCCCAGCTTTGAGTGCTGCTTGTCGTGGGACCAATTGCCCCAAGCCAGCACGCAATACATTTCCAAAAACATAGAGGTCAAGGTTTTCAGGTGAAGCCCCTGCTTTTTCGAGTGCTGCCTTCATCACGAAGGAGGCCAGATCCACAGCACCATATTCCATTAATGAACCGCCAAAACGCCCAATGGGCGTCCTTACGGCGGATACGATATACACTTCGCGCATCTTTGATTATATTTTTAAGTTAAAGTAAATAATGGACTTAAGATGATTTAATATAGAGCAGTTTCTGCATGTCCTCACGTTGGAGGGGTTTCATCACCAGAAAAATTTTTAAGCCATGCACTTTGTAGCGACAACGTTTGTTCCGCCATCTGTTGCCAAGACTTGACCATTTGTTCATTCAATTCGTGGTCTGTCGTGGCGGTTGCGGGGGTTTTTGCCGCCCTAAGGGCTTGCTCGGTCAGTTCGAGTTGCCGCTGAAGCGCATCGTATTTTTCCAGCAAATCCAGATAGCGTTGTCTGGGCACAACCCCCATCATCCGATGCCAATCATCCTGCATTTTCTGTAATTCGGCAGGGTTTCCGGTTCCGTCAAGTGCAGTTTTCCAGTGGTTCAGCCATTCCGAAACAGTTGAGGCAGCCTCATATTGGGGTTCCAACATTCCTTTTTTCCACCAATCCGGATCCTGAGAGGCCCGTTGCAGTTGTTTGAGCCAAAGTTCAAATAGGGTTGTTTCCATGATCTTACATATAATGGCCACCGTTCACAGAAAGGACGTGGCCGGTTACAAAGCTGGATGCAATAGGAGAAAGCATATACACCACCGCCCAAGCAATCTCCTCCGGTTTCCCAAAGCGCCGCATAGGAATTTGGGCATATATTTTTTCCTTCACGGGTTCTGGAATAGGCTTGGTCATATCTGTTTCGATAAAGCCAGGAGCAACCACATTTGCCCGAACTTTGTACCGGGCACCTTCTTGTGCGAGGGTTTTTGCCATTGCAATGACGGCTCCCTTTGTTGCTGCATAATTGATCTGTCCAATATTGCCCCGCTCGCCTACAATGGAACTCACCAGAACCACTGAACCTTCCTTTCGTTCATACATTCCAGCCAAATTCGGCTGAATCGTATTCCAGACACCCGTAAGGTTGGTATCCACCACCTCGTTCCAATCGCTGGTCGTCAGTTTACTGGCCAGTGCATCGCGGGTAATCCCGGCATTACAGACCACGCCATAAATAGGCCCTAAATCTTGTTCAATCTGGGCCATGAGTTGCGTCATTTCTTCAGGATCTGTGACGTTTGCCACATACCCCGTTCCTTTTTCGCCTTTTCCGCTACGATAATTATAGGCGACTTTGGCGCCCATTTCTTCGAGCAAATTGACTATGGCGGCACCAATACCGCGGTTTCCGCCACTTACAAAAATGACTTTGCCTTCGAGTCCTAACATGGTTATACCTCTTTGAATGTATCGTGAAGTGTTGAAGAACAATTCCACCTGCCGTACTAAGATTAAACGACGCCAGCACCCTCTTTCCCCGACGTTGCCGAATCGGAGAAACAAGGTGCTGAACCCTTTCCATTATGTAGAATTGTGTAATGTTATCAAGCGCGTTCCTTTAACCAGTTTGCAATCGTTGGAGGCAAACTTTGCTGTACCTTGCCACTTACGTACATGCCAATGTGCCCTACCGGAAACGATTGTACGGTATAGTCTTTGGATCCGATGTAATTTCCCAATGCGAGCGTGGACTTGGGCGGCACCAAGTGGTCTTGTTCGGCATAGATATTTAACACCGGAATGGTGATATTTTTCAAATCCACCCGCTCTTCTCCAATCATGACCTCCCCTTTGATGAACTTATTTTCCACATAAAATTGCTTATTAAACGAACGGAACGCCTCCCCTGCCTGATCCGGGCTATCAAAAATCCACTTTTCCATCCGCATAAAATTGGTCAGGGCTTTCGGCTTGTCTAAAACGTCCACCATTTCCACATATTTTTGCACACCCAGTGCATACGGTTTAAGCAATAGATACCCAAAATTCATGACATCACCCGGCATATTGCCCAATGTATCCACCATCAAATCCACATTGGCATCTTTCATCCAACAATTCAATAGCCCCCCTATCTCATCTGGCTCAATGTGAAAATCCACGGGCATCACCATCGTAATCAGGTTAGCAATTTTGTCTTGGTGCAAGGCGGTATAACATGTTGCCATCACTCCCCCTTGACAAATACCCAATAGGTGGATTTTTTCCAAGTTGTGGGCATCTCGGATATGATCCACACAAGCATCAATATAGCCATTGATGTAGTCCTCCAATGTTAGACACCGATCGGCGCGAGAGGGATATCCCCAATCAATCATATATACTGTTACGCCCAAATCAAGTAGATTTTTCACCAACGAACGATCTTCTTGCAGATCCACCATCGTGGGGCGATTGACCAAGGCATAGCTAATGAGTAGTGGTATGGTGGTTTTTCCGGAGACAGTGGGGGTATATTTAAACAAACGTACCTTGTCCATTTGAAAAACGGTTTCATATGGGGTAGGGCCAATTTTTATTTCGGACTCCTTCATTTTGCCCAAATGCCCTATGCCGAGATTGATCTTTTGCCGAACCTCATTAACTTCATTCATCACAGCCGCCGGATCAAGTTGTATGCCCATCATAACTTTATGTATCATTGGTACATCGTAAAAAAGTATTGATTTTTGCATTGTGTGCCCCAGCATGATTCTTCCGGCACGTTGACAAGGCACCTAAAATCAACATCTTATTTTTCGGTGTATCTGGGTTTAAGGAAAAGAAAATTAAGAAAGTCCTGTTTTTGGTTTTCGGGTTGTTCGTTTTTTGGACGGAACCATTGGTTCTACCTCCCCATTTGCTCCCATTTCTTGGGACTGATTCAGCCGGAGTTTGGCTTGTATCTCTGCAAGGATTTCCGCCTGCTCCGATACTTGTTTTTTGAGTAAGGCTACTTCTTTTTCCGCTGTAGTGCGCCCATGTTCAGCGGCACGTACTACCTTCCGCAGGGTATAAACCCGCTCAATCAGGTCATCCACCTGGGTAAGGGTTGGCAGGTCATGCGCCTCCAGCAAAACCTCGTTGAGCGCCCGTTTGGTTTGTCGGAAACGGAACGATGCATTCAGGTAGTTTAGTTGTGCTTGTACATATTCTTCGGTTTTAAAGACCTCCATAAACACCTCGTCGGTCACACCTGCCCAAACCCGCGAAAGTTCCCTTAAAGACGTAATGGGTTTGCCTTCTTGCCCTCTTTCCCAAACGGTTTTGGTCATCTGGGCCACCACCGAAGCCCATGTTTTAGCTATTAATTTCTGATATACCTGCTCGGCTTCTTTTTCCTCCTGAAAAGCGTTCATAGACTGCCCGACCAATTGCGTATAATTGCGCATCATCCCCAATCCTGGGGCATCAAACGTTTTCCCACCAGCCTGATCAAACAGGTGCTGCATAAACCGGACACCAGATTGCATCCATTCTTCCGGATTACTGGAAGCCACAAATCCTTCTGACGATGCTTTATAGGACTCAAAAAGGTCATTTCCCATACCTTGGAACGCCTTAAACTGCGAAAGAAAGGCTTCCCAACGTGTTTGATAGTCCTTTAGATTTGCGTGCGACTTAGAGACCGCATCGGTGAATTGCTTGCTGAGCGATTCCTGATATCGAGAAAATTCGGCAGGAAAATCGTTCGGTGATTTTATCCGCTCAAGAAAATCGGTTGCTTGGCTGGCAAAGGTTTGCATGGCCGAAAGCCATACTTTTTGGGCACTTTCCGCTTGTTTTAACACTCCGGCAGCCCACAAAGGCTCTTTCTGACCAAACGACTGCATGGCTTGGGAGAATTGTTGCTGCCACTGCGACCATCCTGCTTCTAAGAGGCTCTGCCACTGGCGGCTTGCGTCTTCAAACATCATCACTTACTCCTTTCCGGACTACAATTGAACCGGTTAACGTTTACAAAATACCTCTGGAGGACCGAATGCCGAAGCCGTTCTGCCCTCCAGAAAGTGTCCCCTGCTATTATTTTACTTGTAACCGATTAGTTCAGTTTAAATAAGCCTGTGGCCAGCTTCGTGAACTTTTCGTTATTGGCTTGCACCTGCCCAAGATAGGTTTCTGTCATGTTGAGCACAGATGCACTTTCTTTCACCCATGCCGCTTGCATTTTTTCGACCATCTGAGAGGCTAAAGCCATATTTTGGGCCTGAAGGGCCAGTGCTTTGTCAAATGCCTCGTTGGCAGCTACTTGTACCGATTCTTGATTTTTAGTAAATGCTGCAACGGCTTTTTCGTACAGCGCTTGGGTTTCCGCCATGTTCTTATCCATTTGTTCTTGTCCTTGTGCTACCGCCTGTTCAAATTGGGCTTTGGCTTCCACCAAGGTATTTTCATACCACTTAGCGGCTTCTTTTACAGCGTTGTTTACTTCGTTTGCCATGATTTTTTCCGGTTTATATTGATAATTAAAGCGTTATGCGGTTGAATTCCGGAGTTCACTGACTATCAGGCATCCGGTTTTTGTGGACGTTCCAGTTCCAGAATCCGAGCTTTCAAGGCTTCCACTTCCGATTTTAGCTGCCTGTTTTGTTCTGCCAGCGCCACCGGATTCATCACCTCTGGCCAAGGACTCATGGTTTTTCGGACCACTTCGTCCATTTGCGTCTTCAGTTGTTGTGCGCCAGCAAGACCGTGTTGCCAGCCACTCACCCACATCTCCGTATATCTTCGGGTGGCATCTTCCCATATTTTCAGTCCCTCTTCCATACTGGATGCAGGATGTCCTTCCATCCGGTATCGTTCAAGAGTTTGTTGGGTGATGGCCTGAAGCTGAGACTGCATAAAGGACAGGCCCTCGGCAAAATCGGTAAAATTAGCATTTTCATCCCCTTGAACGTGTTTCACATTCCCCCGCCACGAGATACGCGGCTGCCCCTTTTCGTCCTGCCACAATTGTTGTGTAAAGCGAACCATGAAGGATACTACTTTGCTTTGTGTGGATTCCAGTTCTTTCCAAAGATCGTCTTGCTTGCTCATGTTCTTTATCTGTTGCGAAGGTAAAAAAAGACAGTTACAAATGGGTTACAAATCCGAATCGGTCGTAGGTTCATTAAAGTTGTTTGATCTCCACATAAAGCCGAGTGGTTTGTGGCAAAGGCTCGACATCATACAAATCCGCCAAGACATCAGCACATTTCTCATAGGTACGTAGCGCCATGGGCCGATTTCCCAAAATGACATAGGCCCGCATGGCCAATCGGTATGCCTCCTCCCAACCTTTTTCGAAGTCTATAACCCGCTGTGCCAAATGTAGCGCTTCGGTTGCATTATCCAACAACACAATTTCTGCCAGAGTGGTCATAGTACTCAAGGCTAAGGTATGAAGCCGTTCACGGGCTTCACTTGCCCAATCTTCATAAGCCCGTCCGGGTAAAAAGGGACCTTCATAAAGGATTAAGGCTTCTCGGAGCAACGCCATTGCCATTTCTCTTTGTGCCGAAACGTTTTGAATTCCCGAAGCGATTTTTTGCTCAAAAACCACCACATCACTTTCCACTAGCCGACTATCTAAGGCATAGCTCACACCACTTCGTACCACCACAGGCGACTTCACCACATTTTTAAACGCCTGCTGAATGCCATTTAAAGCCACCTTAAAATCGCGTTCCGATGCCTCACCCGATAATTCCGGCCAAAGGGCCTCGGTAATCATCTCGCGATGCCGAAAAATCCCTTTTGTGGCAAGGAAATACTGAAACAGCTGAAGGCTTTTGTCCCGCTTCCAAATATGAGGCGAAAGACAGGTTTCGCCAGCATAAACCGCAAAACCGCCCAATGTCCGCACAGACAGTTCTGGACGCCAGGATTTGGATAACATCAACTACAAATAAGATAACATGACAGCCGAAAAGAATTTTCCGGCCAATGAAATGCAGGGGAATTGCAGATGAAGTATAAGGTCGTAGCTCCTCTTCTGCAAGCCTAAACAGAAGATTATTTATTGAATCAAACACACGTCCAATTACTTACCCACTGTGCTATTTGTTTACCCTTAACAGGCCAAACAACGGAATGCGGTCTTCCTGCGGCTCATACAATACTTCTCCCTCGCGGAATTTTAGCCGTGTCATTGGCGAAAGTTGACGAATAAAATCAAACATATAGCGCGAAACGAGCCGATGTTTCTGATAAGCAACCCAAGTGGTGGCCGATGGAAAAAGGTGGGCCAGCGAAATAGCCGTAAAATCGGAGTCCGTCTCACTTTCATATGCCATTTCAGCAACAATACCCACCCCCAGTCCAAGGCGGACATAAGTTTTGATCACGTCGGCATCGCTGGCTGTGATGACAATATTGGGATGGATGCCCGATTGTCGGAACGTTTGATCCAATTTACCCCTTCCCGTAAATCCCATCGAGTAGGAAATTAGCGGGTATGCCGCAATATCCGATAGCGTAAGTATGGGAACTTCGGTGAGAGGATGCCCATGTGGAACCAATAACAGACGATTCCATCGGTAACATGGTATGGCCAACAAACCATCAAAATCGGATAAAACCTCTGTACATATTGCAATATCTACCTGGCCGTCTGCCAACAATTTGGCATTCTGCACCGGCGTATGCTGAAACAACTGCATTTTGACCTTGGGGTGCTGGGCCATATACCGAGGCATTCGCGTCGGCAAATAATAACGGGCCTGCGTATGGGTGGTGGCCATCCGAATCAATCCTGTTTCCGGTGAAGTAGCTAAGTGGGCAATCGTGCGAATATTTTCTACTTCCTGCATCACTCGTCGGGCATGTTCATATACTTGCTCGCCCTCTTTAGACAAACCCAAAATTCTTCTCCCCCGACGCTCAAACAAGGATACACCAATGTCTTCTTCTAATTGTGTGATGTATTTACTAATGGCTGGTTGGGTTGTAAACAAGTGTTGGGCCGTTATCGTGAGGTTAAAATGATGATCAACAACCGCCAATAGGGCAGATAAATGCTGTAATTTCATATACTTAATAGGATAAAAACCAAAACTTAGCCATTTGCAAACAGTGCGGAACTAAAAATAAGGGCTACTATTGATGGCATTATAACATTATGGCATAAACAAGACCTCCATTTTGCAATAAGTTGCAATTTGAAACAACATCATTAACCAAAACAATTTCTCTTATGTCATTACCATTAGGCGATATCGCCCCAATTTCACTGTAGAAACGACTTTTGGAACCATCCGTTTACATGATTGACTAAGGGCTACTGTTCTCGCATCCGGCTGACTTTACCCCCGTCTGTACCACGGACTTAGGCCGAACCGCTTTGCTTTCCGATGAATTTACGAAGCGTGGAGTGAAGGTTATTGCTGTCAGCGTGGACGATCTCGACGCCCATGCCCGATTGTTTGCAGTCAATGCCTCCCGGATCATCCCCACGAGTGGGCGAAATTGGTGGTGCTATTGCGTTAATATCATTCCTAGTAGCCATTTTAACAGAATGGTGCTAAACATTCAGCGAATTGTGTTAATGAATTTCAGAACATTAAAATAATTTTTGGCTCAATTATGATTTCAAGTTGTTTTTTACCTTTGTGAGACTATGCAGTTACTCAGGATACAAGAAATTGTTGACGACCGTCTTTGTTACGAGAAAGTCAGGGAGTTGCGTTGGTCGGAAGGGGTTAAATGCCCGCATTGCCAAAGCAAGAAACACAAACGGCACGGCCACCACAACACGAGTGAACACCGATATCGTTATCAGTGCAAGGGTTGTCAAAAATATTTTGACAACCTGACGAACACCGTTTTTCAAGGGCATCATCAGCCATTGAAAAACTGGATTATCTGCCTGTACCTAATGGGCTTGAACTTGTCGAATGCACAGATAGCCAAAGAGTTAGGGTTGACAGAGAGTGATTGCCACGCTATGACCAGCCTGCTTCGAGAGGGTGTTTACGAAAAACGCCCGCAAGAGATTTTGACCGGAGAAGTTGAATTTGACGAGTTATACATCATTGCAGGCCACAAAGGGCATCCTGAATCTGTAAAAAAAAGGTCGAAAAGGACGGCGGCGGCGCTTGAAGGGTAAACGGGGTCGAGGCACCGCACAAGACGACAAAGTGCCTGTTTTGGGCATGATCCAGCGAAACGGTTTTGTCATCATTCGCGCCTTGGAAAACGTTCAGCAAAAAACGATTCAGCCATTGATCCAGCGTTTTGTTCAGGCCGACAGCAAAGTTTTTACGGACGAATACAACATATATAACTGGTTGTCAAATTTTTACGAACACAAAACCGTTAACCACGGACAAGGTGAATTTGCCAGAGACGAAGACGGGGATGGAAAATTTGAAGTACACGTCAATACGATGGAATGTTTTTGGTCACTGTTAAGACCGTGGTTAAGACCTCATCGTGGTATCTCTCAGGAACGAATGCCTTTTTATCTGGGATTCTTTGAGTTCCTGCACAACATCAGAAAAAGAGGAAGCAACTCTTTGACCGGTTTACTCACACTCTTAATCGCAACTTGAAATCATAATTGAGCCTAGTTATTTACTTCTCCCCATCATCATGTAGTCCTCCCTTTATTTGCCATGTTTTAACCGATTTGTTATTAATACCTGCAACAAGGTGTGGGCCGTGTGGGGTGTTTATCCAGTGCAGTTCTCGGATTTCCAACGGCGCATAAAAGCCACTATCCACCGAAGCAACAGGCTCAAGCATCAGACGCCCATTCCCCAGCAGAATAAGTCCCTGAAGTGCATCCTGATACCCCGTTTGCGCCCGTTCGTGGTAGTTATTCCCGCCTATGACGAGATCGGGATGACCGTCTTTATTTAAATCCCTCACCAAAAACGCATGGATGGGTGCAAATTGCGCCTCAATCGGCAACGGACGGGCGGTAAAGTGCCCTTTGCCATCATTCACAAAAAGCATTGATTCGAAGGTATAAACCGTGTTTTTCTGCGCCTTTCCTATCTGTTCGGTACTCAGAAAATCTTGCATGGTGGCATTGGAGTACGAAGCAAAAGTGGTAAAAAATCGCCGTAGAGGGGCTAATTGGTCCAAGAGTTCGTCGCGCGAAGGCAAGGGGTAGCTTTTTCCTTGGATGTAGTAACTAATAATCGGGTCTATGCTACCATTTTCGTCGTAGTCTCCGGCCAATAACGTCATGGGTTCTTTTATCGAGGGTTTCATTTGGTTATTCAACCCCTGATTTCCGGCCAAAAGGTCGAGATCGCCATCGCCATCCATATCTGCCACCTCCAAAGTATTCCACCATCCATTGGTTTGGGCAAACCCACTTTGTTCAGAGATTTCCAACGTTTCCCAATGGTCTTCAATGTTAAACACCCGGATCGGCATCCATTCTCCGGCGACGACCAATTCCGGCTTTTTGTCGCCCTGCACGTCCATCCAGGCCACAGAAGTTGCCATTCCGACATATTTTAGCACTTCCGGCGTCACATCCACCAATTTGCCTTGCTGATTTTCGAGCAAAAAACTACGAGGAACGGTTGGGAAACGCCCCGAAAACGAATGACCCGTTCTAAAAACATCAAGGTCGCCATCGCCATCTGGATCTGCGACGGCCACTTTTCCGCCACAACTCTGGATCACAGGCAGCACCGATTTGGTCAGATTTCCTTTACCATCATTCACATAGAGCCGGTCTTGGTAGGCGGGATTGAAACCGCTTTCGTCTGCATCGGCATCATTTCCGCCAGACACCACATAGAGATCGGGATCCCCATCACCATCTATATCAAAAAAGAGGGCATCCACGTCTTCAAAATCGGTATCTTGGACAAACGCATCCTGCGATTTTTCGAGAAAGGTTCCATCCGGCTGTTGCAGATACAAGGCACTGACCTGTCCTTTGGCTCCTCCCACATACACATCATCCAAGCCATCCCCGTTCACATCGGTCGTAGCAAGGGTTGGCCCCATTTTAGACAGTTTTTTGGGCAATAAGACCTCTCGTTTAAAGTCATTAAAATCATCCTCTGCATGGATAAAGTCTATTCCCCGTTCCACTTCGGTAAACAAAAAAGGAAGGGGTGTTGTCCGATTTGTGGTCTGTGTTGTTTCGGCATTCGCCTGCTTGAGGGTTATGGTTTGGTTGGTGCGTATGTTTGGCAAGATTTGCTTTTCTCCTGTTGGCCACACCACTTCTAATTGCACCTGTTCTAAATCCCCCAATCCAAAATAAAGAATTGGTTCTACGGAGGATTGATAACCCCGCTCTACATAGTTCTCCTTGACAAACAGTTGATATTTTTCTTTGCCTCTTAGGGTTACTTTGGCTCCAATTCCAAACCGATTGCGCTCGGAGCCTTCAAACTCCACCTTTAGGTAGCGCCCCCAGCCTTGTTCGGCGGCCATATTTTGATAGACAAAAGCCACTTGATTGATGTTGTTCACCACCAAATCGAGGTCGCCATCCAGGTCTAAGTCTGCATATGCGGCACCACTCGAAACCGAGACCTGATCCAATCCCCAAGCCTCCCGTCTATTTTGAAAAGTAAGTTTTCCTGTGTTTTGATACAAGTAATTTTTTACACCAGACGATGGGATTTCTTTGACCAATGCAAACAAATCCACTTCTTGTCCGGCCAGTTGCGCTTTTCGCCGCGCTTCACCGTACTTATACCGGAGGAAATCAAGATCGGTATAATCCCTCAAATACCCATTGGTGATATAGAGGTCTTGCCAGCCATCGCGGTCGAAGTCTGCAAAAAGCGAGGCCCACGACCAATCGGTATTGGAGACGCCTGCCAACTGCCCAATTTCCTGAAATTCGCCACGCCCATTGTTCAGTTGTAGCATATTCCGCATGTACTGGGGATGATAGCCATGTGAGAGGAGCATTTGCACAAAATCATACATATCAGGGCCTTTCAGTATTTTTTGTCGTCGGTTATCTTCCGGCAACATATCTACTGCAAAGAAATCCGGATAGCCATCGTTGTTGATGTCTCCCACATCGCTCCCCATCGAGTTTTTGGTGGTATGCCCCATTCTCGTTCTGAGTTCTTCTTTAAAGGTTCCATCTTTTTGGTTGATGTAGAAGTAATCGTCTTCATCGTAGTCATTGCAGACGTACAAATCCGGCCAGCCGTCCAAGTTAAAATCCGAAACAGCAGCACTAAGCCCGGCCCCGATGGGGTTGGCAATGATTCCGGCCACGTCGCTCACATCGGTAAATTTCCCATTATCGTTCCGATAAAGCCGGTCTCCAGCAAGAGGGTCTTTGGCCCGTTTCATATAGGCGACATCAAAATACTGGTAGTTTTTCACCATCTGATTCAACACAAAAACATCCAAATCTCCGTCTCGGTCATAATCAAAAAAATGGGCCTGCGTGCCATGCCCAAAGTCGTCAATGCCAAATTGGGCTGCTTGTTCACTAAACGTTAGGTTTTTATTATTGATATAGAGTTCATTACGTCGCAAAGGTTCATCCACATCGGCCCCATAACTCACGTAAATATCCAGCCAGCCATCGTTATTAACATCAGCAAACGTTACCCCTGCCTTCCAGCCACGCTTCCCTTCTACCCCTGCAGATTTTGTGATGTCCACAAAAGCCAGATTTCCCTTGTTCAGGTAGAGTTTATTCTGCCCCATATTGGCTGTAAAGAAGACCTCTGGCAAGCCGTCGTTGTTCAGGTCTCCCACCGCCACCCCAGCACCGTTATAAAAAGTGGCAATTTCCATAATATTGAGGCCGGGTTTTTCGACGAGGGTATTTTGAAAGGTGATACCCGTTTTCTCTGGTGGCAAAAGTTGAAACAAAGGGGTTTGTGCCCATGCTGCTACCGTAAACCAGTAACTACAAAAGAATAGCAATGCGTATTTCATGTTTATGCTTAATAGTAGGATATATTTCTTTTCCTATGCCTTTATTAACTCCGTCATCAGCGTAATGTCTTTAGGGTTGTCCCCATGAACTTTACTTGGGCTTATTGAGCATGGTGCGCTTTTTGGCCTAAGTTAGCGGGAAGTTACAAAATCTTACCTGTTTGAATGGTGTCGCGTTCCATAAACCCTGTTCCTCCCCTAATAAAAAGAGCCAAAGGCAGCAAAAATGGCCTCTGGCTCTCGATCTCTTATAGAAAATGCGTTATTCCTGATACATCGAGGCAATCACATCCCCGTATTTTTCCTGAATCACCCGCCGCTTCATCGAGAGTTTCGGCGTCAATTCGCCCCCTTCAATGCTGAAAGGTTCTTTTAACAATCGGAAGTCTTTAATCTGCTCCCAATGTGGCAAGTTTTTGTTGCAAGACTTGATTACCTTCATCAGGTGTGCACGAACTTCTGGATGATCCCAAACTTGGTCTTCGGTTAAGCTATGTCCGGCCTCTTTCATTTCATGCAACAACGCAGGTATGTTCAAGACCAACAACGCTGAACAGAATTTTTGTCCATTTCCAATTACAATTGCTTGTTCTATCTCTGGAGTCAGTACCAATTCATTTTCGATGGGTGCAGGAGCAATGTACTTACCCGTCGAAAGTTTCAGTAGTTCTTTTTTACGATCGGTGATAAACAAGTTTCCGGTGTGATCCAACCGCCCAATGTCTCCGGTTGAAAACCAGCCGTCTTCGGAGAGTACTTCGGCAGTTTCTTTTGGTTTTTTGTAATACCCCTTCATGATGTTTGGGCCGCGTACCACAATTTCGCCTTCGTCCCCGCTCCCTCCTTCTACGGGAATTAATTTCAGCTCCACTCCTTTAAGGATAGCGCCTGCGGAACCAGCTACCAACCGATCTTTGTTATAAATCGTCAAAACCGGACTGGTTTCGGTGAGTCCATACCCTTGTGCCGTTGGAATGCCAATCCCATTCATGAAACTCATGATTTTAGAAGGCAAGGCCGCCCCACCACTGGTAATTCCAACCAAATTGCCTCCAAACAAATCCCGAAATTTTGACAAGACCAATTTATCTGCCAATTTCCAGCCAAGTCCGGTTTTAGGTGTCCCAACTTCATAGGTATTGGCTTTATGGAATGCCCAACGTGCCAATTTGCCTTTAGCACCTGGCGTGGCCTCCACTTTGGTTTGAATGCCAGTATAAACTTTTTCCAATAAGCGTGGAACGGTAGTAAAGTGGACGGGCTTTATTTCCTGAATGTCTGCGGTAAACGTATCAATATTTGGGATAAAGTACATTGGGAAGCCACTACTAATCGCCAAAAACGTCATGCAACGTTCAAAAATATGGGACAGGGGTAAATAGGACAACAACTTCCCGCCGCCGTGTTCCTCGGTATTGATAAAAAACCCATGCTCTTTCACCGCAATCACATTGGAAACAATGTTCCAATGGGTCAACATCACCCCTTTGGGCATTCCGGTTGTCCCTGATGTATAGATGAGCGTTGCAAGGTCTTCTGGTTCAACGGCAGCCACTATTGCGGGGTAGATGGCTTCCTCCGTATTCAAAAGCGCCTTTCCCTGCGCCATAACCTCATCAAGGGTCTTCATCCGATCATGAAACCGCCCTAAGATACCCACCAGTTGCAGGTCTGGCAATTCGTCCACATAAGGCGCAAACACCTGAAACAGTTTTTGCGAAGAAGTGATATGGACCTTGGTCTCGGAATCTTCCAAGATATACTTAATCTGCTCACCTGGCTGTGTGGCATAAATGGGAACCGTGACAGCTCCAAGGGAAAGAATGGCCAGATCGCACAAGATCCATTCGGTACAATTTTCACTGTGAAGCCCAACACGATCCCCTTTCCGGATACCCAGGCCGTATAGTCCCATCGCAAAGCGGGCTACTTTTTTCCGGAAATCCTCAATTGGGGTTTCAACCCATTGCCCGTCGCGTTTTACGGCCATACAAACACCCGTCTTGTTAAGGGGGTATCCTTCTTCGACTAATTGCAAGAGCGTCTTTTGCATGAGACTTTTGTTTTGGTTAAAGGGTGCTTTGGTTTTATTGAGGGGGTTTTATTGACTTTGCAACCACAAATCCAGTCATCTTTTTAAGCGTTGCCACCCCTTGGACTTCCTCGTTTTTCTTCAACGCTTTTAAGTCTTTCTCCATCTGCTGAATGCTTTCCGAGTACTCATAGGTCTTCCGGTATTGCTCCAGAAACTCAACCTCTTGGAACGCCACCTTTCCCCCCATTTCCGATACATAATAAAACACTTCGGACTTGACAGACTCTAATTCAGCTTCTAATCGGGCGATCTCCGATTTTAATTCAAGATAACGCCGGAATGCAGGTTCGTGCTCCATTCTAATTGCTTTCTAACCCAGAGAAACAGTTTATTAACGGTTCCGGCCATACTGTTCATGGCTTGAAACCCAGTCGGAAGAAGAAATGGCAGAACCCAGGCTTAATTCCCCAGCTAATACCACACCTGCAATAATTTCCGCAAGTTTGTACACCCCATTTCGACCATAGCAGCCCATCATCTCAAGAGATTCGCGCTGTGTGGCCAATCCCGTACCTCCGCCATAAGTGGCAATAATCAACGAAGGAATGGTAATAGAGATATATAAATCTCCTTCTTTCGTGACTTCGCTAAACAAAATACCTGCCGAGGACTCCGAAACATTGGCCACATCTTGTCCTGTCGCAATAAAAATAGCCGTAATCCCATTGGCAGAGTGACAACCATTGTTGTTTGCGCCCGATAAAATAGAGCCAATATTGGCCACTTGGCTGTGGTAAACCAACTGTTCGGGCTCCACTCGCATCACTTGCTGCAAAACACTTCGCTTCACCACGCATTCGGCTGTAACCCGCTTGCCCCGCGTCCGCATGATGTTAATTTGCGAGGCTTTTTTATCAGTCGCAAAATTTGACTCCAAATAAAAATGGGCAATATGGTGATCTTTATAGGTGTCTAAAATCCAACTACAAGCCGCAAATGTGGCCCTTCCCACCATGTTTTGGCCCGCAGCATCGCCCGTTCTGTAATTAAACCGGAGATACGCAAATTTATTGGACAAATACGCATCAATTTCTTTTAGTTTGGCGACACTACTGGTGGCTTCGGCATGTTCGGCGATTTCGGAAAAATGATCCTGCACCCACGAAACAAAATGGCGGGCACCCCGTGCATCGTCAAAAACAAAAACGGGCGCCCGTTGCATGGCATCTTGTACCACCGTGCATTTAACCCCACCCGACAAGTTCATGAGCTTAATCCCTCGGTTATAGGACGCAACCAAAGTCCCTTCTGTTGTTGCCATCGGAACCAGAAATTCCCCTTGGGCATATTCGCCATTCACCAGAATAGGCCCTGCCAAACCAATCGGTATTTGTGCGACCCCCGTAAAGTGCTCAATATTGCCTGCCGTAATATGAGGATCAAACGAATAGTGGTTAATGTGCTCGATCTTATGTCCCGTTTGTTCAAATACAAATTGTTGGCGGCTTTTTATAGCGGCTTCGCTATAATCGTCACGGTCGTCTCGTGGGATTTTCACTTCTTGCTTGTCTTCTCCAAGCCCGTCCTCTACTTTCAGTTTTAACTTACCAAACGGTTTGGACTCAAAAATCACTTCGATCTGGTGCTTCCCTGGCACAAGATGCGGCACTTGGGCCACGACCAATAACGTATCCCGAAGCGGCAAGACAATCGGGCTTTCTTTGCTGACATCAGGCGGATGAAGGATAACCCCGTCTGACTTAACCAGAGACACTTGCGAAAGCGAAATTTCTTCACCCTCCAATGAAACACTTAAAATTTTTACGATTTCAGCATCACTTAGTCGGTTCTTAATCTGAAAGGCAACACCTTGGGCTGTGTTTTTCAGGCTTCCAAAAGTATAGAGCTGTTTAAGCAGAAGGCTCGGTACAAACATGTATGCTGGGGCTTATAATTAAAAATGACTGATCTTGTTGCCTTTGAATATACTGTCAAAAGCGCTTTCAACAATGGCTGAATCTGAAAAAAATTAAACTTTGTCTTGCCAAGTAATTTAATTACATGATATATACCCTTTATTTAACATCACTTAATAATGTTAACATGCTAATAATGAACAACGTACCACCCCACTACCCTCATCAACAACATGGAACTACCCGGTGTCTTTGGCGCACGACTACATTTCCCATACGTGCGGGTATTTTCTTAGGTACAGAAGTTGTATCTTTTGGTAAACAATTAACCATATAAAAATGAACATCTACCGCATCCTCCTAATAGGTATGTTACTGGCTACACCGGGCTTCGGCCAGTCTCTTCGACGGGACACCGTCCTCGAAAACCGCCTTCAGGCACTTGCCAAACCTTTCAATGGCACGGTAGGCATTTACGTCCAACACCTTAAAACGGGCCGTTTTGCCGCTGTAAACCCAGACAGCCTTTTTCCAACGGCCAGTATGATAAAAGTACCCATCATGGCTGGTCTTTTCAACAAAATCCATAAAGGAGAAATCAAGTATCACGATACTTGGACCTATAAAGACTCTTTGCTTTACGCCGGAGAAGACTTGTTAGGCTCGTTTAAAGATGGGGAAAAAATAAGTGTAAGCAAGGTGGCCATGCTTATGATTACCACCAGTGATAATACGGCTTCTCTTTGGTGTCAGTTGATGGCTGGTACAGGAACTGCAATTAACGCCTTGATGCAACAAAGTGGCTTGGCGCATACCCGCGTCAATTCACGTACACCAGGCAGAGAAGCCATGCGTGGCCTCTATGGCTGGGGCGTCACCACACCACGAGAAATGACGCAATTGATGATCAGCATCCGCAAAGGCAACCTAATTAGTCCTGCTGCCAGCGAGGAAATGTATCGAAACCTTACCCGAATTTATTGGAACGACGAAGCCCTTTCACAGATTCCACCCACCATTCAAGTGGCCTCAAAACAAGGTGCAGTGGACCGTTCCCGATCCGAGACGGTATTGGTTAATGCACCTTCCGGAGATTACGCGTTTACCGTGATTACCAAAAACCAAACCGATACGAGATGGGTGTACGAGAATGAAGGATTTGTCCTATTAAGACAAGTTTCGGCTTTGTTGTGGCGCTATTTTGAACCCAAACATCCGTGGAAGCCCGCCGAGGGTATGAAATTGTTTTGGGACTGATCGGTTGTGGAAGCCAAGCGTTTGACAGAAGTTGGTGGTCAACAACAAGCCCTAGCAATGCGTGGCCATTCCATACCGTCTAACGAAGAAATCCGACTATAATCCCAAAGTCAAAAAATCCCCCCCTTCCAAACCCTTTGGATCAGTTTTTTATTTTTGTAAATTTGCATTCATCCTAAACAAACCCTAAATATCTAAACGCCCCTGTTTCATAGCGCCTTCGATACCTCTTTATTTCTCGCTTTTCCGAAACCTCAACACTGGACGTGATGAAACAACTTTTTTATTTATTTTTACTCATCCATCTGGGTGGATGTGCCCACATGATGGGACTTCAAGAGGAGAAAACGCCCATTTCAGACACATCTATTGCTCCACTCCCACCCATTGCCTCCATTCAACTGTATGCAGGAACCAATCAGACCCAAGCCCCGGTCATCCGTTTAAACAGTGATGAATTCCTCCAATTGCATTTTGATGTACTCTCGACGGATGCAAGGCCCCTCTCGGTTTATTTTTTTCACGAAGATGTAACGGGAAAGCGAGATTTGCAACCCATAGAATACATGCAGCTTGCACGAGAGGATGTGGTTTTAGAGACACGCCCCTCCAGCCATACCCAAATCCCATATACCCACTATCGGTATGTTTTCCCTAACGAAAAGATACAATTTCGGGTCAGCGGGCGTTATACGATTCGGGTCACAGCACAAGGAAGACCAGAAGACATTCGGTTTGAACGAACGTTTTTTGTATATGAAAACGTGGCTCGGCTCTCCAACACAGCCCAATTCATTCAAGGAAACAGAAGAGGAGGGTTCGATTTTTGGCCGGAGTTGGTGGTAGAATTGCCCGATCATCTTACCGCTAATGTGTATGACTTAACCGTCTGTGGCTATGAACATGCGCTTAATCATCCTATAATTTGTTATAAAGAACCACGATTGAACTTTTTTCCCCGAATAACCTATGGTCCTAACCGTCATGAAGCCTTTGCCGTCAAATGGGATCGGCGGGTTCTGGATCTGCGTCGGCTACAAAACGGGGGCAAAATTGAACAGGTAAACCGCTCACTTTCGCCCTTTAAGATAAAACTGATGACAGAACACTATGACCAAGATTTATATAGTGATGGCGGACGAACTTACGGGAACCCCCTATATGAGGCACATGATGTGCCAACCGGATATGAAGCGCTACAAGCCGAATATGTGGATGTTGTGTTTCGGTTTATTCCAGTGTCAAAAACGGCATTGCCTTTCCCTGTGTTTCTTCAGGGTGATTTTAATGAATGGAAAAAGGATACACCTTATAAAATGACTTGGTCAACAGAAGAACAGGCTTATACACTGGATGTACGGCTTAAACAAGGCTTGTTTGAATACCGCTATCATATAGATGATCCAGCGTTTGACCAAAGCCAGACCTCTCCGTGGTTCAATCGCACCTTGCGTTGGCAAACACTTGTTTTTTATAAAGACACCTTTTTAGGAAGCGATCGTTTGTTGGGAATGGAGCAACGAATTTGGGAATAACGATTCTTTTCAACCCTTCTCCTCCGATCGGTTTGAAAAGATTAGCCCCCACATGCAGGTTGATGTAGATAAAATCATGCCTTTTTACGTTCCGAAAGCAGCGTATCGGGTTTCTTTTACGCGGATTTTGACGGGCTATTTAAAACAACAATAGACCACCTTAATTACCACTTTAAAAGATTGTTATGGCAAATCGAATGACAGCAAACCCTTCCTATGCGTTCTCCAGACCTATTGGGCTTGGTATTTTACTTACAGGGCTATTAATCTGCTTGATAGCTGCCTTGGGATATGGCCCCAAAGGACCAATTTTCTCGCTGATAGCGGGGATTGGCGGCACAACTTTTGGGAGTATTTGGTACATTTGGGCTACGTACCAGCATACTTGGCCCGGTATCAAGAACAATTATGTGATGCAAAACACGTTTACGGCACGCGGAGTGGGCGGGTGGTTTTTGGGATTTTTGCTTACAGGTTTTTATGTACTGCTGTATTGGTTTCCCGAATATCTAAAAAACATGGTCGCCATCACCGAGCCGCTGAGTCAATGGATGCGTGGTGTTCCTGCTGATCAGTGGTTTTTGTACGGTTTGTTTTACACCTTGGCCGTTTTGGTGATGGGAGTCCGGATGCTTTATAAGTATCGTCATAACCGCTATCAAATTTTCCGGACGCTTTCCGTCATGTTCTTCCAAACCATGTTTGCATTTATCGTTCCGGCAGTGCTAAAGCTCATGAACGAGCCGGAATTTTATTTCCATTATTTTTGGCCATTGGATTATGACTATTTATTCCCCTCGACCGTACAATGGCTTTCTAATGGGGCTTCGGTTGCTTTTTTTGCGTTGATTGTGGGCATCGTGATGACTTTTGTTGTGACGCCCCTGCTCACCTATTTTTTTGGCAAACGGTGGTATTGTTCTTGGGTTTGTGGTTGTGGCGGATTGGCAGAAACCCTCGGAGACCCCTTCCGGCAATTATCAGACAAATCGCTAGGGGCTTGGAAAGTAGAACGGTGGATGATCCATACGGTGCTTCTGCTCATTGTCGTGCTTACGGCATTGTTATGGCTTAATTCATGGCAACAAGGTGCCTTTCTTGGGACATTCTCGCAATCATATGCCAAGTGGTATGGTTTCTGGATAGGTTCTGTTTTTTCGGGGGTCATTGGCGTGGGATTTTACCCAATCATGGGGTCGCGGGTATGGTGTCGCTTTGGTTGCCCGATGGCGGCACTAATGGGGCTACAGCAAAAGTGGTTTTCCCGTTTCAGAATTACGACCAACGGCGGTCAGTGTATTTCCTGCGGGAATTGTTCTACCTATTGTGAAATGGGGATTGATGTTCGATGGTATGCCCAACGCGGCCAAAACATCGTTCGTGCTTCTTGTGTAGGCTGTGGCGTTTGCGCCGCCGTATGTCCAAGAGGTGTGTTAAAATTGGAAAATGGGGCGCCAGACCGGAACGAACGCTTTGGCAAAACGGTTATAATACCTGCCGATAACGTGGATATTCTGACCTAAATTCAATAAAGAAAATTATGTATAAGTATTTATTTTTTATTTCTTTGCTATTGGGTTGCCATCAAGACAATGCGCCCATGACGAACCCCGTATCACAAAGAGCAAAGGCGGTTACAGAAACAGAAAGCACTACCACACCCCAATGGAATGCCCATTGGTTTGACGGAAAAGCCGAATTAACCGCTTATCACTTAGAACAAGCGCGGTATGGCGAAATCAGACAAGGGGAAGCCGTTACCATTTTTGTTACAGAAGATTTCTCGGCCCGCAAACAAGTAAAATTAGACCGCCCCGAATCCGCTGGCACAGACCGTATGCCCGTTTTAAAACTGAACCTTGTCAAAAAATTTCAAACCGGAATTTATCCCTATAGCCTGATGACGTCGGTTTTCACCCCTCTTCAAGGTACCTCCAGCCTAAAAGTTACGACCAGTGTGCAGGAGTGGTGCGGTCATGTGTTCATGCAATATAATTTACTACCTAACCAATATTCCTTTCGGGGCCTTTCCTACTTCGAGTCCGAAGGAGATGAAACCGGAACCTTGCCCAAAGTTTTGTTGGAAGACGAACTATGGACAAAACTCCGGCTAAATCCAGACCAACTGCCCACAGGCACTATGCAGGTCATCCCGTCCACGTTATTTTCTCGGCTGCACCACCATACACAAAAGGTAGTCAATGCAGTGGGCGAGTGGGAGAAAGCCCCTGATGACATGTTTGGCCAAACGCCCATGCGTATTTATAAACTGACCTATACCGAGCCAGAGCCAAGAATCCTTCGCATTGCCATCGAGCCGAATATGCCTTATGCCATTCTTGGTTGGACAGAAGACTATCAAGATGGATTTGGAAAAGCGGTCCCACTTCTCACCAAGGCTGTCCGAAAGAAAACCACCCGTTTAGACTATTGGAGCAAAAACAACAATTCCGACCTTTCCCTCCGTAAATTATTGGAATAAAATAGTTTATGTATGGCGTTCCGGCTGCCAAGACAACATATAGACCGGATCTTCCAAAAGGAGTGCTGTTTGGGTCAGTTGAAGCGGACGGAAGGTGTCCACCATAACCGCCCATTCATGGGTTTCCTTTTTTCCGATGCTGGCTTCTATGGTTCCCGGATGGGGTCCGTGAGCAATCCCGCCTGGATGCAAGGTGAACGAACCACGATTGATGCCCCGGCGGCTCATAAAATCGCCATCCACATAAAACAGCACCTCGTCAGAATCTATATTGGAGTGGTTATAAGGCGCCGGAATGGCCGCTGGATGATAGTCGAACAGGCGGGGAACAAACGAACAAATGACAAAATGATGTCCTTCGAAATGTTGGTGTACAGGTGGCGGCTGGTGAATTCGGCCTGTAATCGGTTCAAAATCGTGAATGGACGTAGCGTAGGGATACATATATCCATCCCAACCTACCACATCGAAGGGGTGATAACGGTAAATCAAACGGTTTAAAAAACCATTTTTGCGTATTTGTACCTCGAATGCCCCTGTTTCATCGTGGCAGACTAAGTCTTTTGGGACGCGAATATCCCGCTCACAAAATGGACTGTGTTCCAATAATTGCCCAAACTTATTGCGATATCGCCGTGGGAAATGGATTTCTCCAACTCCTTCGATGATCAGAAGTCTCGGCTGAATGCCCGCGTCAAACACAAATTGGTGGGTGATGGTGCGCGGAATATGAACGTAATCTCCCGACTTGAACGCCAAATTACCGAACATACTTTTCAAAACCCCCCTTCCCTCATGAACAAAAACCACTTCATCGGCCTCTGCATTTCGGTAAAACACCTTCATGTCCTCGGTTGGGGCCACAAGTGCCAACCTCACATCATTATTTCCCATGATATATTCACGTCCCGTCAAATAATCTCCATGAGGCTGGAAATCATGGCCTTTGATGTGCCGATGTTTTAGCGCCGGATCATCCACATATTCCACTTTTGCCGCAAGGGGTGGCAAGACAGCATCCACCAATGTTGGCGGATATAAATGGTATGCAATGGATGAAATCCCGCTAAAGCCTTCAGCACCAATAACCTCTTCTTGGTATAAACCACCATCGGGTTTACGAAACTGTATATGTCTTTTGGAAGGTAAATCTCCCAAACGATGATAGAAGGGCATAATATTAACCTGTTTCGATTGTATTAAAGGTTGCCGCGTAAGGATTGTTCACGTTCTATGGCCTCAAAAAGGGCTTTAAAGTTGCCTTTACCAAAAGAACGCGCCCCTTTCCGTTGAATAATTTCATAAAAAACGGTCGGACGATCTTCTACGGGCTTGGTGAAAATTTGCAACAAATACCCTTCGTCGTCGCGATCCACCAGAATACCCAGTTCACGCAAAGGGGCAAGGTCTTCGTCAATTTGCCCTACCCGATCCAACACTTCATCATAATAAACCCCTGGAACCTGTAAGAACGCAATCCCCCGACTCCGCATGGCCGTTACGGTCTCAATGATGTTATCGGTGGCAAGCGCAATATGCTGAACACCAGCTCCTTTGTAAAATTCTAAATACTCCTCAATCTGACTTTTTTTCAAGCCCGCTGCGGGTTCATTAATTGGCAATTTGATCCGCTCGTTCCCGTTAGACATTACCTTAGACATCAACGCAGTGTATTCAGTGGAAATGTCTTTGTCATCGAAGGAGACTAATTGCCTAAAACCTAATACCTTTGCATAAAACTGTGCATAGGTGTTCATCTCGCCCAATTCAAGGTTGCAGACCACATGATCAACGTATTTTAAGCCAATGGGTGTTGGCGCAAAATATGGATTTTGGTGCGCCACAAATCCTGGCATAAAAGGGCCTGCATAATCTTTTCGTTCTACAAAGGTATGGATGGTATCACCATAAGTACGTATGGCAGCAGTCACCACCGTGCCAAATTCGTCTTGAAGAGTAATGGGTTCGTGAACCGGAACGGCCCCACGCCCCACGGTCGTAGCGAACGAGTATTCGGCGTCATCCACCCAAAAAGCCACGTCTCGGACGCCATCACCATGCAAATGGGCATGCTTCGCCACAAAATGATCTGGATCAAGGGCTGTTGTAAAGAGGAAACGAATCTTATCTTGGCGGAGTACATACGTCACAGATTCGCGATGACCAGTCTCTGGGCCACGGTATGCTTCCATCTGAAAACCAAATGCGGTTTGATAATAATGGGCAGCCTGCTTCGCATTGCCCACATAAAACTCCACATAATCGGTGCCATTAATGGGCAAAAAGTCGGTTGGAGTCGCGTCGACAGGATGGATCAAAGGGTCCATAATGGATTGGGGTTAAGGTTAAAGAGCGTTTCTACTCGGTCCAAAATAACGGGATTTTGTGCGGTTTACATCCAAAACGCAATGTATTCGGAAATTCGGAGAAATACCGCTTTAGGTTGGACAATATAACGGACTACAAAATTTTATTTGGTCATTGTTTGGCAATTTAAACAAATAACAGAATATTACATGCCTCAATTTGAATTAAACCTAATGCAGCCTACGCCCTTTCGTGGGCTTGTTCGCGCCCGATCGAAACAAGAAGCACTTTTGTCATATTGGCCCGAAAACGAGGCGTCGTGCTTCGAAATACAAGACCGCTCAGATATACATGGCTGGCAGGCCATTACCTTAGAGCAAGAGATCATTGGCTATATTCGAGACCATAACCGGATGCGGTTCAGAAGAGATTAAGCCTTATGGAACACTTTACGGCCTTGGCAGGCGTATGGACGCTGCTTAAACGGAAATATTGGTACGAGTCTAAACATGGCAACCTCCGGCAAGACCATGTTCGGTTACCAAACGGGGCAGAAATTTTGGATTATATGGTGATGGAATATGCGGATTGGAGTGGCGTCTTGTGTATTACAGAGGAGGGTCATATTCTCACCGTAACCCAGTATCGGCATGGTGCAGCTTTAAGCAGTATCGAATTCCCTGCTGGGATGGTGGATGCGGGCGAAACCCCATTCGAAGCCGCCCAACGAGAACTACTCGAAGAAACGGGGTATGTTGCAGAGGCGTGGCAACCGCTCATGACCTGTTTTCCGGAACCGGTGAAACAAACCAACCAAGGCCATCTATTTGTAGCACGGAAGGCAAAGAAAGTATCTGAGCCACAAACCGAAGCAACCGAATCCTTACACATTCATGCCATTGCGCCCGATATTCTTTTCGAGTGGGCAATGGAGGGAAAAGTAATCCATGCGGTATATCAAGCCGCTATTTTCAAAGCCAGACTAATGGGCATCATCTGAATATTTTCCTGCTCATCACCCTGTTTGGATAAAAACCTAAGTATATCGAATATTTTTTCGCATTCGCCAGCGGAAAAAACCCAAACCTGCCACCAACAACGACGGAAACAAAATCGCAAACCACTTAATCGCACCCTTCGTCCCATCACTTACTTGGTCTAATGGACGCGGAGCGAGTTGTTTACTTCGGATGGATGCCAATGTTTGATCCTGTAAAAGCCAATCTATGGTATTCATGGCAAAAATCAGGCTGCCATCGGGTGGCTGTCCCACAACTCCTTCATTCATAAAATCTCCATCTCCAACAGCCAAAATACGCGTAGGCTTACTGGTTTTTCCAGATATAATTGCGCTCGGAAAACGGCCTTCATAGGCAGCAGCCAGTACATAAGGCCCTCCGGTTAGTACAGGATTGGGGGTTGCGTTCGGATCTGGTTGAATATTAAACACCGTTTTCTGAACCGAGCTGTTTGCAGAAGAGAACAGTAGGGGCGTCGCCTGAATACCTTTCCCCTTTTTGCCCAAATCAATCGTGCTAACAAAAGGTAACAACATTTCTCGTACGCCTTCAGTTACAGGATGGGCATTAAATTTGGTAACGATAGGCAAAAATGTATAAGGAATCTGCATGGTAAACGGTCCATTTTGCGCAGAAATAGGAGCACTCTGACGATCCTGCACCAAATTAGGCTGGAGTCCGATACCATATTTCTCGAAGAGGGTTTCTAATCCGGATTCAAAAGGATCCGCCACGCCTGTTTGAATACTGGCATTGATGCGGTTCAAGAAGAAACCTGCTTTCCCCCCCTGCATGATGAAGTCGTCGAGCGCATTAATGGCCGATGCAGGCAATGGTGACGTGGGTGCAATGACCATCAAAACATCCGGCTTTTCAGATAGTTGCCCCGTAGAATCAACCTGAACTTGAAGGGTGGTATAGCTCTTATCCAGCCCTTGTTTCCAAAAACGCATCACTTCATCCGGGTTGGGCTCCCCGTGTCCGGTTAGAAAACCAATCTTCGGTAGGTTTTCGGAAGACAATTTGCGGATAGCCGTAGAAAGGTCGTACTCCAGATTAGATAAGTCCTGAATTACGGGTAAGACTTCCTTTTTTCCCCCATAAGAAATGGTCAGGCCCATGTACGCATTCTTGATTTGGAGTGCGTCGTTCTCCATTACCTGTACCTGTATGGGTAGAACACCTGCTTCATTGGCGGCTTTTTTGTCTTTTTCGTCATCAGGACTATGGAACTGGTATTGGAATTTTTGTCCACCATAGGCCCTGTATTCATTCAATTTATCCCGTAATAACCGCCGATTGGCGCTATATGGCGCGGGCAAGTTATCGGTAAAATACACCTTGACGGTTACAGGGTCTTTGAGTTTTTGAACCAGCGATATAGATGAAGGCGCGAGGGTAAAAACTTGATCGTCTGTTAAATCCAGACGTCCAAACCAATTTACACCAATCAGGTTTATCACCACCAAAATAGCACCTGCCAATACCAAGGAGATTTTAGAAGTAAGGCTTTGTATTATTTTCAACATAGGACAACCAATTTTATGCGTCTCTTTTTCCAATATTATGGGCAGTCAATAGACCAAAAAACAAAATAAGAGAGATGTAATATAAGAGGTCGCGGGTATCTAAAACCCCACGTAAAAGGTTGTTATAATGATAATCTGCTCCCAGATATTCTACAATAGTTCCCAACCAAGCAGGTAATAATGGTGCAGATTTATCTAATAAGAACAAGGCAAGAAGGATTACAAAGCCCAATAAATACGCTACAATTTGGTTACGCGTAAGGCTGGACGCATAGATACCGATTGCCGAGCATAACAGGCCATAAAGTGCCATGCCAATATAGCCCGCAGTGGTTGCGCCAGCGTCCATGTTACCCAGTGCAGAAACAATTAGAACATACAAAAGCGTTAGGGAAATGGCAATTAGACACAAGACCGTCGCCGTTAACAACTTGGCCAGAATCACCTGCGAATCGCGAATGGGCATCGTCAGAAGCAATTCTAAGGTACCACTCCGACGTTCTTCGGCAAAAGCCCCCATTGTCAGGGCTGGCACAAAAAACATAAACAAGAGTGGAGTCATGTCAAATACTTGTTGAACAGACGCTATATTGTTTAAAAACAAACCATTACCAAAAAACCAACCAGTTATCAGTAAAAAAAAGCCCAATACCACATAGCCTGTTAGTCCGTCGAAGTAGGCTTTTAGTTCACGACGGGTAATGAGCCAGCTTTGGGAAATCTTGTGCAACATAGCCATTCAAATTAATGATTAAAGGGTGGTGACTTGCCGGAAAACGTCTTCTAAGTTGACCTTTTCCCGATATAACTCCGTCAATATCCATTCCTGATCTACCGCCAACCGAAAGAGTTCCGGGCGTATTTCGGCATCCGACTCATACGTGAGTGTCAACAAAAGGGTGTTCCCTTGCCAAGCGGTCTCTTGGACTGTCAACCCTCCGACAGCACCGAATGCGGGCAGTACCTTTTCTGTAATACCATTCAAAATGCCCAGACGAATACGCTGACCGCCCGAAAATGCCGTTTTTAATTCGGCCATACTGCCATCTGCCACTAATTTGCCACCGGAAATAATTAGAGCACGTTCACAAATTGCCTCTACTTCCGAAAGAATATGTGTAGAAAGGATCACGGTTTTTTCATCACCCAGATGCCGGATCAGGTCTAAGATTTCCCCTTTCTGATTAGGGTCGAGGCCCGATGTCGGCTCGTCCAAAACAAGTATAGCTGGATCGTGCAGGAGCGCTTGCGCCAATCCAACCCGCTGTTTAAACCCTTTGGAAAGGGTTCCAATTTGTTTATGAAGCACCTCTTTTAGCCCACATCTTCCGGCATACTCAATGACACAACTCCGTACCGCTGTTTTTTCGACGCCACGCATCCGGGCTGTATAGTGGAGGTAATCAAACACATTCATGTCTTCATACAGCGGGTTTTGCTCTGGCAAATATCCAATTTGCTGCCGAATTTGCAACCCGTGTTCCAGAATGCTTAACCCGTTGATTTGGGCATCTCCGGACGTAGGCGGTAAAAAACACGTAAGCATTTTCATGGTTGTGGTTTTACCCGCTCCATTAGGCCCCAAAAAACCCAGAACTTGGCCTTTAGGGATCGTGAAGGAAAGGTCTTGCACAGCCAGATCGCTTCCATACCGTTTTGATAGCGACAGAACTTCGATCATAAATTTTTGACAAGATGGAGGGCTTAATATAATAAAGACGATACCGGCTTTGGGTTTGGCTTTTCACCTATTCCCGATAACCTGTATGCCATAAGGTACACGTTTTGACAGGCCATAATGTCCGAAAATCCATGAAATAACCCTCCTTAGGATGTGATAAAATGGTAAAGCAATCTTGATGATGCGGTTTTGTATTTTTTGCCGTATTATTCTGTTCTTGCAAAACATACCACAAATAAGGAGGGCTTGCATGAACGGACATGTGTTGATCCTGAATCAGGATTATCGCCCCATCGGGGTGAGCAGTGTTCAACGGGCAGTTACCCTTGTTTTGTTAGAAAAAGCAGAATTGGTCACAGAAAAACCAAAGCGACAAATTCGTGCCTCGGCCTTTGCTTTCCCCTACCCCAGTATTATTCGCTTACGGAGATATGTTTCGGTACCGTACCGAAATGTCATCTTATCACGCAAAAATGTGCTTCGGAGAGACGGTTTTCGGTGTCAATATTGTGGCGCAACCCATCGGCTCACCATAGACCATGTACTTCCTCGTTCAAGAGGTGGGCAAGATGTATGGGAAAATTTAGTAACCGCATGTATGCCCTGCAACAACCGAAAAGGCAACCGGACACCCGAAGAAGCAGGACTCCTTTTGCATAACAAGCCCTTTCGACCAAGTCATGTAATGTTTATCCGCGATTTTGTGGGACAATTAGAGGATGAGTGGAAGCCATTTCTTTTTTTGGGATAAATGTAACCAATTTAGATTCCCAACCGTTAGTTGGCAAATTACCATTCATTCTAAAACCCAACCTATATGAATCTGCGAATGTTCTTAAGTAGCTTAACATTTACCCTCCTGTTGTCTGCAAATTTCGTTTCAGCGCAAAACGGAACTTGGGTAACCGACAAACGAAACCACACAGACTTCAAAGCCATTTCTTTTGAAACAGCGGGTGATGTCTATATCTACTTGAGTGATCGTTTTAGCGTGGAAGTGGAAGGAAATCCTGCAACTACCGCTAAAATCACAACTGAAGTCTCTAATAAAACTTTATACATACGCAATAAACAACAGTATTTTAATTGGAATTCAAAAAAGGATCCACTTAAAATTCGCATTAAACTCCCGCTCTTGGAAAAATTAGACATGAGTGGCTCCGGAGATGTTGAAGTAAAAGGTCTCATCCGTAACCCCCGATTGGATGTGAATCTTTCCGGATCGTCAGACGTGCTAATCGAGAAAATCGCCGTTCGCGACCTACAACTTCAACTTTCCGGTTCCGGACAAGTTCAGTTTGGAAGCGGTAATGTGGATTCCGGCGACCTCCACCTTTCTGGATCGGGTACCATTATGGCCCGCAACCTCCAGATTACCGATGGCCGCGCCAATCTTTCCGGCTCTGGGCAAATAGAAATTTGGGCAAAACGGTATTTGGATATTGACTTGGGAGGATCAGGAACGGTCTCATACCGAGGAAATCCCCAAATCGCGAAAGATGTGGATGGATCTGGCTCGGTTAAACGTATTCAATGAGAAGCGTATGAAGGCAGAACCGTAATTTTTCAAAAGCGTTTGGACTTTTTCATCCGAACGTTTTTTTTATGACGAAGTTTACTAAATATTTTTGGCTGATTCCAGGCGCACTCTTCGCCCTATTGGTCCATCAATCCTACATTGCCATAAGTATGCAGAATACGCTTAACAGCGGCTTTTCTACGATGGCCAAGGTACGAAACTTAGAAGTCAAGGATATGGTGGCCCAATCACATGGATTGGTTGAATTGGAGGTTCCCCTAAAAGATGGCGGGGTTTTGGTAAAAAAAATGACCATCCCGGCGGCTTGGGTATATACACTTGGCAAAAGAACCTTAAACGAAATGCCCGTCCATGTCCTACCCGGTACCGGCGAAGAAGTGATTATGGATGACATCGCACGAGTCCAGATGCGAACACTGATGATTAATATTGCCATCTTAATCTTGTTCATTCTAATGACTGCTGGCGGTGTGCTGGTTTGGTTGCAATACCTTAAAAAACATGGTGATCCTGCTCAACGCCATGTGCCAGACGCAATACCTGTCTAAAAACCAAGGGAACAAAAAGGTCGAAAGACTATATTAATAATTAAGAGCGGCCTGCTTTTATCGTGGCCTTTATCCAATACTCCACCTTTAATTTATATGACTATGCGTGACGATAGAAGTTCAACCGGAACGGCCTTGATGGTTCTTTCTGCCTTCATTGGTGGAATTGGCCTCGGAATGCTTTTAGCCCCGCGTTCAGGCGAAGAAATTCGGCGTACCATTGGCAACGAAGTGCGCAAACAACGCGAATTGGCAGCCCGTCAGGCACGCCACTTAGCGGATGAAACCGCACGAAAATATGTTCCCCTACACGACGAAGACGACGCGGAGTGGGCCAATATTGGAAAAGGTCTTTCCAAAGAATTGTCTCGGCTATAATCTTTTTTTCCAGACACCTATACCCTGTTTAGACACAGAACCTTTATGCCTTACCCCGAATATTTGCTCGCTCCCATGCGGGAAGAACTCACCCGCCTCGGTGTAACAGAACTCAAAACCGCTGATGCGGTTGATGACGCAATGAATGCTGCGCAAGAAGGGACCACCCTCTTTATCGTAAACTCTGTTTGTGGGTGTGCTGCTGCAAATGCGCGGCCCGCAGTTGCCTTAGCGTCTCAATCAGAGGTGCAGCCTGACCGGATTTATACCGTTTTTGCCGGACAAGACTTGGAGGCAACCGCCCAACTCCGCTCGTATTTGCATGGTGTACCGCCCTCGTCGCCTTCCATGTTTCTTTTTAAGAATGGAGAACCCATTTTCCTGATTGAACGCCGTTTTATCGAAGGGCGTTCGGCACAAGCGATTGGGATGGACCTTGTAAATGCCTACCGCAAATATGTAGGAACCGACGAAATGCCGGATGTTCCGGAACTACCCAATGCCCCGTTGCCTTCATTTGCTATGGGCGGGCGGCCTTCCACGTTCCGTTCCATCTTGTAATATTGCGCTTCTTTACGAAGATAAGCCCTTTTCCAAAATGGAAAGGGGTCTATCTTCGTAAACAGAGAACAGCAAAAGCAGGCCCTAAAGTTTATCCAGCCTGTTCAAATGCTTCGCGCAGCCAGTCAATTAACTCCTCGTCCACTTCTTCGGCGGAGGTCACTTTCACATTATACGAACACATCTTGCCGGGAGGCAGGGCTACCAACCTCTCAGTTCCATTTACACCTTTCATATTAATTCCCACGTCCACACGGGTTTTACTTCCCGGCCCAATCATGGCAAACTGTTTTTTACGACGTAGGCTCAGATACCCCTTTTTAGGGGCCACCTCAAAGGTGCCAAAATCCGCTAAAGCCGCCATCAATCGGTCGTGGATTGGTCGTAGATCTGCTTTAGTACCTGCATAAATACTTTGCAAGACTTCTTCCTCGCCTAACCCAGCGGCCATGGAAGCCCCGTCCGTCTTACGTAAGATATGCACCAACGTATTGGCGTCCCCATGCCCCAACCCCATTTCTTTGATAAAATAATCCCGCAACTCTCCATGTTTGGTCAAACCCGAAGCCAACATGTACGCTTCTAATTCAGGGAGCGACTTGCCTGTTTTGGTCTGAATGTTTTGAAGTTGGGTGGCGACGGCCTTATCTAATTCCTGCATTGTTCTATCATTTAATGAAACGACTTTAAATTTGACAACATACAAAAAAAATGCCAAAAAACAACCCGCAGTTATGCGGGTTGTTTTGCGGAGAGGGAGGGATTCGAACCCCCGGTACCCTTGCGAGTACATCGGTTTTCGAGACCGACCTGTTCAACCACTCCAGCACCTCTCCATATGCTATTAATAACCTTTGCAAGATACAAATAAAGTTTTTGCTTTGCAAAAGCACCCTTTGCCAAATTGAGGTGAATCCGAATGAAGTACCCAAAAACATTTTATCTTTAAACTTGTGCGTCCAAAGATTTTATCTTTAACTTATTTAAAATTCATTTAACCAAAAAATATATGCTTCCGTTTCTGAAATTTATTGATTTACACGAAGGCGAAGAATCAAAAGACCTTGTCCTTGAAAATGTTAAAGCTAATATTTCATTTAGAGGCTCAAATTTCTGGATCCTAATTGGTGCCATTATCATCGCTTCTATTGGATTAAATGTAAATTCAACCGCTGTTATTATTGGAGCTATGTTAATTTCACCACTCATGGGGCCAATTGTTGGGGCAGGATTTGGGCTTGGCACCCAAGATCTTGTATTATTAAGGCGTTCACTAAAAAATTTATTTGTTTCAACTTTTGCGAGTTTAATAACAGCTACCCTATATTTTTACTTTAGCCCTTTTAAAGAAGTTCAGTCTGAATTATTGGCACGCACGTCTCCAAATATCTACGATGTCCTCATTGCCTTCTTTGGGGGCCTTGTAGGGGTTATTGCGATTACAAGGGTTGAAAAAGGAAATCCAATTCCAGGCGTTGCTATTGCTACGGCGTTAATGCCTCCTTTATGTACCGCAGGATTTGGGCTTGCAACTGGCAATTTATCTTTTTTTGCTGGAGCATTTTATTTATATCTCATCAATTGTGTTTTTATTTGTATTTCCACCCTCATTATTGTTAAATATTTAAAATACCCAGCAAAAGAACAATTAGATGAACAAAGCAGGCAAAGAATACGTTATAGTATAACTTTTATTATTCTTATTTTGGTAATACCCAGTATTTATCTGGCTTTTAATCTTTGGAATGAACGCAATATTCAACTACGTATTGAACGCTTTATCCAAGAAGAATTCTATTCTAAAGGATATACGATTATTTATAAAAGTGTTGATACCCAGTCCTCTCGTCAAAAAATTGACCTTGCGTTTTTGAACAAACGATTCTCCGACTTAGAAATAGATCAATACAAGAATAAACTATCTAAATACCAATTGGGCAATACGGATTTAGTCATTCGACAAGATACGACGAACCTTAAAAACTTAATTACGCAAGAATTGAATAACCGTGGAAATACTTTTACTCAAAAAAACTCATTAAATGAATGGCGGCATTATCTGCAAGATGGGACATACGACTCTGCAACCCTTTTAGCGGAACTTAAAACACTTTTTCCTGAAATCGAGGCCCTTTCCATTGCCAACCACACACTCCCCGATAGCAGTAGAAGCCTTGTTGTTGTACCTGTGATGGTTTATTATGCTTCCGCACCTTTAGGGTCTGAAGCCGAACAACGCCTTAAGAACTGGTTAATGCAACGATTTCAGAAAAAGCAAGCCCTTGTGGTACGCGCCCCACTCCCCGAAGGCACAACACCTTAAAATAGTTCATTTAGGTTTTAGCGTGTGTTTTATTCGCGGATTTTTTTAATGACCCTTTTGCAACTTGTCGCTTCAATGTGGAGCTATTCAATTTCGGCAATGTAATCAGTAATGGTCTTGACATTTTATGATTTTAAATGCGCGAGAGTGCTCGTTATGCTCAGAATTTATTATGTGTTTTCCTTGTTTTGTAAATCTTCGTTTCAAAGTTATTTTTTTAAATTTTAGCAATTTCGTACATTACTACACTACAGAAGTATTTAATTTCTTCTTTTCGGTCTTCATAAGTACTAACTATTTTGTTAATATTCTCGAAAAATAAGCACCTCAACAGATTTATTTTGGGCTGTTTTGCTTTATTTCGTTCGTTATGTGCAAATTAAAAGCCCAATTTGCACATAACATATATCACATTACCCCCCAATTAAGATCATGGGCCTATTTTCTAAGTCCACTAGATTGAGCATGCCCGCATGTGCTGGTTTTTTGCGCTGCACAGCCATAGCAATGGCTTGTTCTAATGCTTCATCCGAAGCACCGTCACGCATCAAATCCCGTAAACAAACTTCATATGCCCCAAAAAGGCAAACCTTCAGATTCCCGTCTGCAGTTATCCGAAGTCGGTTACAAGATCCACAAAAAGCATTTGTCATCGAAGGAATAAACCCTACTTGTCCAATAAATCCCGGTACACGGTAATTAACAGCAGTTTCGTTTTCTGCACCCGTTACTTTCTCCAAAGCAAATTTTTTTGTGATTCGCTCAAATTGTTCGTGGAACGAAACAAAACCTTCGGTTTTCCAATGATTTCCGGAAAAGGGCATAAATTCGATAAAACGAACTTCTATTGGCAGGTATTCGGTCCAAGACACAAAATCCGTCAATTCGTCCTCATTAATGCCTTTCATCACCACGCAATTTACTTTAACCGTAGAAAATCCAGCGGATAGAGCAGCGTTAATTCCCTGTATGGTGCGCTCAAAGTCATCTCTAAGGGTGATTTTTTGATATTTTTCTCGGCTTAAGGTGTCCAAGGAAACATTTAATTGATTCACCCCAATTTCTTTCAATTCAGGTAAAAACCGCTTTAGCAAAATCCCATTTGTGGTGATGGCCAAGGTTTCCAAATCGTGAATATCCCCAATGGCACGTATCAGAGTTGTCACCTCTTTTCTTACCAATGGTTCGCCTCCTGTTAACCTAATTTTACGCACCCCATGCCGTACAAAAAGACGGGCCAAGCGTTCTATTTCCTCGAAAGTTAGAAGGTGTGATTTGGGGGACAAGTCAACCCCTTCTGGAGGCATACAATATACACACCGGAGATTACACCGCTCGGTCAGGGAGATACGAAGGTACGAATGAAACCGACCAAAAGAATCTGTAAGCATGGAGCGAAATCATTACTGACAAACCGCTCCAACCGCCTTCGCCGGCCAAGGGTTTCAGAAGGTAGGGAAATTTCTACAAATAGGGACAATAGAGGCTACTATGGACGAATGGTTATACGGCTCCGGGTGTTCTTGAGGGCTCCAGGTACCGATGGACGATGCAGGATATAATACGAAAAACGGAGGTATTTAGGTATTTGGCCATCATAATCATGGCTAAAAGGATTACCATTCGATCCACCCGGAAAAACCCCATATCCAACAGGGACCTTTCCTGAAAAATCCACCACCATACGCCAACTGGCAGAATTTTTAACCAGCCGTCCTCGTGCTGGAGAAACCGTATGCTCAAAACCAGGGAACGGATAGGGGCCACGCCCCAAAGGCTTCAGGGTAGAGAGGATGTGGGGGATCATCACTTGGTGCTCTTCGCCCCAAAGCGGTATTTGGTCGAGGGATTGGTTGTAATTTGTACTTAATGAATCGGCAGCTGCTTCAAAAGCCATCCTTAAAATGGTCGTACCGTCTTCGCGCTGTGGGGTGGATTTGCGGTCGAACCAGTCTGACGAAGAATTATTACGCATCATATCGAAAAGAGGCGTTAATTCTGGACGTTTCAGCAATTCTTCTTTAGATTTTTTGGTTTCCGGATTGGCGCTGGCTTGTTTAAACCTTGTTTCCAGCACGTCGAATTCATCCCAAGTTAATTTTTTCAGGCTACTGATGACCAAATCTAAAATAAGGGGTTCAGCCTGATTGGTTCTTGTGATTCCATCCCAAGCCAATATTTTCCTTCGCAATTGTTCGGCTGTACCATCATACGTCTGTGTAAGGAAAGGAAGTAAATATTGATGCTGAAGGCTTTTTACATCCGACTGATACATTTGGATGTCTTTTACGCTATGCTTGGCTTTACCAGAGAGAAGTGTGTCAATCCGGAGTGAACGATATGCATCCCGCCACGTAATGCGTTGATAATAGGCATAACCACTGGGTGCGGGTTGTTGGTTGGCAGACATAAGCCAGCCACGTTCCGGATTTCGTCCACTGGGCAAGTCTGCATAAGGGACACGGCCGATCCAGTCGCCAGCATCCGAAGAACCGTCTAAAAGTCCGCCTGCATAAGCGACTTTACGGATGGGCATGTGTCCTGTAGAACGAATACCGATATTGCCGACCCGATCTGCATAAAGCCAATTTTGCATTGGGGTATCAAAATGCTGCATGGCTTGTTCAAACTCTTCTATGTTACGTGCTTTGTTCACCTCCCAGACTGCGATGGAAGTTCGGGAAGGCTTATGAGCCGTCCATTGTACTGCAATGGCATCCGACGGATAATCTTGGTTATAGACAATAGGGCCCCAATGGGTATATCGTAAGGTTTGGGTATATGTGGATCCACCTTTAACCTGAATGACGGTTTGTTTTTCCACAATGGGGCGCCACTCATTCAGGTATTGGTACTTTTTTCCATCCGGAGAAAGGGTAAGTTTATAAAAGTCAATCTGATCAATATCGGTATTGGTAGGGGTCCATGCGATGTGGTCATTAAACCCGATAATAGGCAACGGCGTACCGGGAACCGCCACGCCATGTGAATGAATGCGGGGGGTTTTGACGTGAATCTCATACCAAATGGCCGGTAATGTCAACGAAAGATGGGGGTCACCGGCCAAAATAGGTTTTCCGGTTGTACTTCGGGAGCCATCAACGGCAAAATTGTTAGATCCAGTTTCGGGATGGCCAAAATCCGGTAATAGTGCTGCTACCTCTTTTTGCAGTTGCTCCACCCCAACAAGTGAACTTGCTTGGAAAGCAGGTATAGGAGGTGCAACAGGTGCAATGTTGCCATCTGCTTCAGGACTTATTGGGCTAAATATCGTGGAAAGTTGCGGAAAAAGGCGGTTAAAGGCCTCCTCTCCCAGTTGCTGCCGAAGAAAGGCATACCCCAATTCATCCGATCTCCAAGACAAATCAAAGTTCATATATTGTAAAACCAACAACGTCCGAAGTGGGGTACAACGCTCTGGTTTATAACCCAATAACCGAAACTCCAGAGGCAGGTCGCCCGATGGCTGTTGATCCAGATAATGGTTCACTCCATAGCAAAATGCTTCCATTTGTCGGATACTTTCCGGATAATGCGTTTTGAGCCAAGACAGGTTTTGTTCGGCGCCCCAGTACATGCCTGTGGAACGTAAAAACCGATCCCTATTCAAGAACGCTTCCCCCAACACTTCAGAAAGCCGGCCTGCGGCCACACGAGGTAAAAAATCCATCTGAAACAGACGGTCTTTTGCCGTAAGAAAACCCACGGCCCAAGCGGCGTCTATGTCTTGTGAGGCAAAAATGTATGGCACCCCCCGATCATCCCGTTCGATGGTGACTTGGCCCTTCAATCCTTTGGCTCCTCGCACATCTACATCTAAGTTATTCGCCTTGCGGGCCAAACGATATACTCCATCCACCGGATCCAGCAAAGCCCCCATCGCCGGTAAAGCACCCAAGCCGTGTACTCCCAACACCACTAAAAACGCCCATAGAAGAGAGGCAACTACAATTTTAAATACGGATTGTGTCATGATAAAGGAGCTATTGATGTGTAACAGAAAAACAAGCGAGCAAAGTACAAACAAAAAAGCCCGCAAAAAAACGTTTGCAGGCTAAAAAATTCTGACAAAGCGGTATAATTAAAGTTCCACCAAACGCTTCCAAGTACCATCCAAGGTTTGTTCAATGACTGGGGCTGGCGACTCGGTAGAGTTCATGCGGCCCAATAACTCGTCGGTCACATTCGCAAAATCTATTGCCCCTTTAGAATTCGGTTCTGCACTAAAAAGGGTTTTTCCCTGAAGTGTTTCCTCCGAAAGTGCTGCATTGGTGCGAATAAACCCGTTCAAGACCTGATTTTGATACGTTGAGCGTAAGTATTGCTTATACCGCTCGTGAATATTTTTCCGTCCATCCACTTGTGTCAATAAAAAATATGGGTTGGCAAGTTCCGGATTAAGTTTAGACTTTACGAGCGTGCAGGTTTGGTAGGTTTGTTCCGCACCGATCACGGGTAGGTACTCCGGAATAACGGGGATTACCACATGATGTGAGGCCACAAGCGCATTTAAAGTGTAAACGGTTACAGACGAAGAAGTATCTAAAACGATATACTCGTAATCGGTATTTACCGACAAAATTTCTTTTAGCCAAAGCACATCTGTTGGCTTGGTCAGTTTTTTAAGCGCAGTGGTAAGGGCTGTTGTAGAAGGAATAAAATCAAACTCGGTCAAGTGAGCAACATACTGCGTTTGCCAATCGGCTTGGTGACCAAAGAGGGTCAGGGCAGATTGTTTTTCGTTCGGCTCAGAAATACCCACCATTCGGGACATAAACCCCTGCGGATCTAAATCTATGGCCAACGTTTTGTGGCCAGCAAGCGATAAGGAAGCGGCCAAATGAATGGAGCATGTGGTTTTGCCGGAACCACCTTTATGGTTACAAACCGAGATGATCTTCATATCAAATAAGGATTATCACCCAAAATAAACGCTACGGAGTTTTTTTACTGGTGGTCAGCACAATAGAGACTTAGATGACTAAAAGGTTTACGAAGGCATAATGCCAAATTGATGAAGAATTTCTTCGGCCATATTTGCATAATCCAACGCACCACGGGCCTGATGGTCTATGTCAAATACAGAAGCCCCTTCCTTCCCACGTTCTGTCAACAAGGTATCCGTCCGGATCATTTGCTGCAAGACATTTTTGGGATATTGCCCACGCAAATACTGCTGAAAACGTTGGTGCATTCTTCTCCGTGCGTCCACCTTTGTTAACAAGAAACGAGGTTCCGTAAGTGTCGGATTTAATGATTTACGTACCATCAAACAGGTTTGCCACGTTTGTTCTGCGCCTACCACCGACTGAAATTCTGGGACAACAGGGATGATCACCAAGTCGGTGGCCACCAAGGCATTAAAGGTCAATGCAGAAAGGGATGCTGCGGTATCTATCAGGACGAAATCGTACCCATGCCCATTCTCAATATTTTCTTTCATCCAAAACACATCGGTGGGCTTTGTCAAATGCCGTAAGAGTTTCGTGAGACTGGGCGTAGAAGGAATTACATCAAAATGACGACTCTGTACCACTGGTATATCTGCAAGGGATTCATGAAGCCCAAAAAATGCCACCGTGGTATGTTCTTCTTTCACGGCGGGCAACCGCAACATCTCAGAAAGAAAACTCTGCGGATCCAGGTCTACGACCAATGTCTTATACCCCAACAACCCGAAGGCAGAGGCCAGATTGATGGTGGTTGTAGTCTTTCCAGTTCCGCCTTTATGGTTACAAAGCGTAATTACAGGCATAAGGTAGGCGAATTAGCCGATTGTATCGGCGCACGTAACAACAATCCGTCCGATGTAACGGTGGGTTAGTTTATTAAAATAGCCCAAACAGACCTTCCCGACAAACATTTTTTATCAACACCTCTTCAAAAGAGACCATTATACAATACCGAAAGACTTTTATTACCCTTATTTTGGCCCCAAAAACATGATACGGTTCCAAGTACCCCTGCTTTTGGCGTCACAATCGCCACGTAGAAAACAGTTGTTGAACATGTTAGGCTGGGATTTTAGGGCTCAGCCTAGCGATATCACAGAAATCGTGCCAGAAAACCTACCCCCTCCGGAAGTAGTCACTTCATTGGCGCGTCAGAAAGTGGAAGACCTTCTAAGCCGATTTACGACAAGCCTTATCTTGGCCGCAGACACGATTGTGGTGCTAGACGAGGCCATCTTAGGAAAACCCAAAGACCCAGAGGAGGCCTTTTGGATGCTAAAAGCATTGTCTGGCCGAAGCAATACGGTCTATACGGGAATTTGCCTCGCACAGGGCACCTCTAACCGTATAGTGACCGCAGTTGAACAATCTGAAGTATTCTTTTATCCAATGTCTGATGCCGAAATCCGGCGGTATGTGGCTTCAGGCTCGCCAATGGATAAAGCAGGTGCATATGGCATTCAGGATGATTGGGGGGCCCTGTTTATTGAACGCATCGAAGGCGATTATTATAATGTAATGGGATTACCCTTGCACCTTTTGTATAAAACACTCAAACAAAACTTTGCCGATCTATGGCAATTGGACGAATAAGAAAAATTTTACTGGTTCAGGTACGGGAAGATGAGTTGACCCAACAAGAGGAACAACGGTCTTTTGCAACGTGTTGCGGCCAACCATTCGACAGTCTTCTGGTAGCCAATCTCGCCGCCGGACATGCCTTGCCTTGTTTTGTTACCGGGTTGGACGCTGTAATTATCGGTGGTTCAAGCGGCTATTCCGCCTATGCGGATTATCTTTGGGTTCCGGAGTTTATCGCCTTCATCCATCGTTGTATGATGGATAACATACCCATTTTTGGGTCTTGTTGGGGGCATCAATTTTTGGCGCGTGCCCTCGGCGGAACAGTCATCCACGACCCGCTTCGGTCCGAAATGGGGGCAAAAGACGTTTTTCTGAACGAAGAAGGACAAAATGATCCGGTCTTCAGTGGAATGCCCCAAAGATTACGGGTAAATGCCGGGCATCACGACCGCGTTTCCGTGCTACCACCTGATGCCATTGAATTGGCCACCAATGAAACCGCGCCGTTTCAGGCTTTTCGGATAAAAGGGTTGCCGATTTATGGCACTCAGTTTCATAGCGAATTAGACCGCGCAACGATCGCAGACCGCGTGATCCGTTACCAACAACATTATCCAGAAGTGGCCCATCACTTGGCTGCTATCTTAGATTCTTTCGAGGATACCCCCATCGCATCCACCATTATCCGCCGATTTTTAGCGGTGTATTGTCCTTAAGCGTAGCTATAGTTCCTCCTGCGAACATCTCATCGCTTTAAGACAGCCTTCGAGAAAATCCCTGTCGGAATAGGGGCATCAAATTGAATTTTTAGGATAATAAAATCGGTACCTTGCCCGTTTTTTAGGGCATCTTTGTAATTCATTTTATGTGGGAACCAACGTACCCCAACTTTTTTCACATCAGTCATAGAAACAATTTTTAATAATTGCCCACTTTTAGCATAAAGCTCCTGTTTTAATGGCACAAATCTTTCTTCGTCAATCCAGATTTTTTGTTTTACATAATTTACGTCATTAACTTTTGCATTTAATTCCAAAACAACACAAGACCTGTTCCCCATTTGTTCCTTTCCCAGTTGCTTCGCGTTATAAACGTCTGTAAGTTTTCGGTCTTCCATCATGTCTTCGTATGACAAATCCGATCCCATCACAGATTGTCGCAATAAGTGCCCTGAAAGCTGAATGGTTCTATCTGTTTCAGGAGAATAAATCCATAGCATCTGGCCTAATTTAAGCATTTTAGTGCCTTTTTCCCGTTCTGGGGACAAATACTCTGTATAGGCTTTATCGTTACCTTCTGCATACACCTTCGAGGTGATGGTTCGATTTGCTCGCCGTCCATAAATCACCATACTACTCTCCATAATACGGGTGCGGGAAGTTAGGTTTGCATCCACTTTTTGTAAAATGGCTACTGGGTCAATTATCTTGGGGGGCAGCAATACTACCGGAGTAAATAAAAAGATTAACCAAAAAAATGTTTTCATATCACCTCCAATTACACTTCTAATTCTTTGAATAGAGATGCTGTCTGACGTTTAAAGATGCCAATTCCTGACAGCATCGCACCTAATGTAGTGGCCAATAGACCCGGAACAAATCCAATTATAAACAAATCGGGCGTAATTTTTGCTCGAATAATGGAAGGAATTAACATCGCCGAGTTTTCCATCATATCACTAATATCCAAGCCATATGTTTGTAAATAATAAACACCCGAAAGCCCTACGAGCATCCCCAATACCGAGCCAACAAAACCAACAGCGACCGATTCCAAAATGAGTGTACGGTACATGTGGCTTTTGCCTTCGCCTAATGCTAACCGAATACCAAACTCCTTGTAGCGGCGGAGACCGCCTAAGAGGCCTGTATTCCACAAAACAACAGCCATTGCCAACACAAAAATAAACACATAAGCACCCGACATTTGGGTGGAGTAATCTATCAACTCACCCAAGTTATTTTGTTGTTTTAGGGTGAGCATAACAGGAGCAAATTCATCCGATAAAGATTGGCGGTTGTTAAAAGTGTGAACTACTTCTTGCATCGAGGCATCATCATAGATATTCTTATTACTATATCCGAGTAATTCTCCAGTACCGTCTATCATATCCAACATTGCCTGCGCATCCTGAATGTCCATCAGAACCGTTCCCTTGTCCATTGCCGCCATCCCAAACCGTACTGTGCCGGTCACCACAAAGTTTTTGAAAGACATACTACCATTCATGGTGCTTCCAAAATGCGTCACTTGATCTCCTATTTTGATCTTGAGTTTGTGTGCAAAATCCTCACCCACCAACATCTCTCCAAGCGTTTGTGGCAATCTTCCTCGAACAATTGATTTCGGGATATTCATCCTTTCTGGCTCTAACGTCCCTTTCGATAGAAAATCTAAGGCAATCCCAAACACAGGCCCTTGGCCACGAGAATTCCCGAACGTATCAGGGACATCTAATATGCCTCCAAAACGGGTTCTACTTACCCAGCTCATGTTAGGGAATTGTTTTTTCAAAGACTTATGCAAACTATCTACACCCAACAAAGCCAAGTCCAAAGGTAATTGGGCTTTATTTTCGGCAAAAGCACGGGTCATTATTTTCACATGTCCGGTCTCGAAACGGGCATTTACGTCGCTTACATCATCCATAACGCCGCGTAAATAGCCACTCAGGAGAACCGTTAATGCTACCCCAATTGTAACAATTAACACAGGAAGCAAGCTCCGGTTTTTATCGCGCAACATGCCTTTGAGAAGAAATGTAATCACACAATTTTTCCTTTTAGGGCATCAACTGGATTCATACGAGCAATACGTCGAGCAGGGAAAAAGCTCACGATAGTAGCAGAAATCACAACCAATGCAATCGTAAATACAACTAATTGAAAACCAAAAACAGGAAACACCCGTTCGGCCATAGCGATGCCAAAATCTTGAGAAGAGGCAGGAAACGCAATACCCTTCTGCGCCACATAGCCCAAAAACGGCGCACCAAGCACTACCCCTACGAGCATCGCAAAAAAGCTATACATGCTTCCTTCTACGGTGAAGATCCCCACCACTTGCCAACGCGTCATCCCCAGCGCAATGTAGGTACCAATTTCTCGTTGCCTCCGAAAAACAGACAAGACTTGGGTATCAAAAATGGCCAATAATGCAATGGCCAATAACAATAGATACATGATGGCCGATCCCGTTTTTTTCGAGGCAATGATTGCGTCTAAGTCGGAAAGAAGTTTCTCTTGCGGCATTAACACCCAATGCTGATCTAAGTTTTGCACATTTTTATCCCCGAACACATAATAACTTGCATGGTTTTGCAACCCAGTCATCTCCCACAACCGCTCAATCGGAATCCAGATTTTACCCTGATCAACAGTTGGTACATCGGTTTTAAAGACCTCAGCGATTGTGATATTGGCGGCATCAAAAGTCCCATTTTGGTCACGCCAGCGCAACAATACTTGGTCTCCCTTTTTTAGTTTGGCACTCTCGGCCATACGCTTTCCAATTATCGCAGGTACATCACTCGATGAATCATCAGAAAACGTTTTGGTAGGCAAAGCCAACTTTGTTTGATTTCGAGAAATACCTACTAAAGAAACCTGAATCATTCTGTTTTGTGGATATAAAGCCGCAGATCGAATCAGTACAGGAACGGCATCTTTTGTTGCGTTGGGCCACACCCCATGTGCATCCTGAATACTAAACGGATCTAGCGGATCGTACCCTTTATACCAAATTTGCCCCTCACCATATTCCCATGCAATCGTTGCTCGGCGCGCCTGTTGGTTCCAACCATCCAGCAGGCCATTATAAAAAAGGATCACCCAAAACGCGAATGTAAGCACGCCCACATTTAGCCATGTGCGCACTCCGGCTCCAATTAGGTTCTTATAGGCTAATAGAAAAGCGAGCTTCATAGGTCGTAAATCATTATTTTTTAAACACTTCGTCTAACTCGACCTTACCATCTCTTAGATGGATAATTCGATCTAAATACCCCATCACCTTTTCGTCGTGTGTAGAGAAAAGGAATGTAGTATTTAATTCTTCGTTCAAGCGTTTCATGGTCTGAAGAATCAGGTGCGCATTTGTTGCGTCCAAGTTTGCGGTCGGTTCGTCTGCCAGCAGAATCGCGGGACGCTTCACCATTGCGCGCGCAATAGCCACCCGTTGTCCTTCACCTCCCGATAATTTATCGGGTTTTTTATGTGCCAAGGTAGCCAGCCCCACCCACTCCAAAGCCTCCATAACGGCTTTTTTTCGCTCCGATGCGGATACATTTTGGAGTAACAAGGCAAATTCTACGTTTTCATATACCGTATAAACAGGTAAAAGGTTATATACCTGAAAGATAAATCCAAGGTGGCAGTTCCTAAGTTCGGCAGAAGCCTTGTGACTAAGTTTGGCAATGTCCTGTCCCAATACCAAAGATTGTCCTGTACTTGGTACATCTAACGAGCCAATTATATTGAGTAAGGTGCTTTTCCCAGAACCGCTTGGCCCTACAAATCCAGCAAATTCACCCTCAGAAAATGAAAGGTCTATGTTCTTTAGGGCGGTAAATTCTGTATCTCCCACCGGAAAACGTTTCGTTACGTCAGAAAGTCGTATGATTTCTTTTGTATTTTTCATAACCTTAACGATGATACATGAGCAAAAACCGAATCCCGGGCGTGAACATCGTAGCCTCAATTTCACTCTCCGGTAAGTTGGCCTGTTGCGAGGCTCCCAAAAATCCTACTGCAAAAACAGTCCATTTCCGAAAATCGTGACGATATTGTGCAACTACAAAACTTTTTTCAGACTTCCACTGGCGATAAACCATGATACCAATCATATCCGAAAGCGTGAGGGGATATTGTAAAGACAATACACTCAATACATCCAGATTCCCCCATTCTAAACGAGTATCCCCGAAAGAACTGATCAAGTGTTCGGTTTGGAGTGACAGGCCATTTCCTAAACCCACTGTATAATCGACCCCAAATGTTAATAACCGACGATAACGAACTTTATTTAAGGCTTCCGATAGCGTCGAAAAAGACATTTCCACCCATACGCCTATCTTCAAATCCGCTTTGGCATCGAATCCAAACCGATTTTCATGCACAATGGGCTTGTTTTGCATGACGACTTCTTGATGCAGCGTTGAACGATTAAATGAGATGGCGGCCTCTCCTTTCGGGATGGGCAACTGGAAGCGCCCTCCCAATCCGAGATGCTTCGGACTAACAGGCACAACATATTGTAAACCCAGTTGTTTATTGCCGTAAAGCCCCCAACCCCATACATTCGCATTATTCGGAAAATAATAACGACCTAAGAGCGCATAAACCCCTCGACTCATCCGTAATGGGTCGTTCGGATCTTTCTGGTCGAACCATTGAAGCGGGCGCAAAAACTGTGCAGAACCAAACTCAATGCTTTGTAGTCCGATCCGAGCTTCGGCTTGGGGTGTGGCATAGCGGATCCAAAGGCGATAGGGACTAATACCCGCGTTTCCGTTTATTTCCTCAAATCCACGGAATTTCGCAGTTGCACCAAGCGTAAGAGATGCCTCCATTTTGAAACCGTGCAAAGAGTCTATCGGTACTTCAGCAGATAACTTTGGGATATACCCTAATCCAACCTCATATACGGTCTCATATTTAGGATAATATCCTAAATATGCATACAATAACTGACTAAAGTCCACTTTATTCTGAGCAAAAACATCTTGCATAAAAAAGAGGAGCATCAAAAGCCCGAACCAAGCCATTTCTCTCCGCATAGACCCTCCAGTTGATTGGTTTGGATGCTAAGTAGCAAATAGGATAATGATTCAGCTACGTAAAACCACCCCATTTTTGTCCGCTTTTCTTGTACGGAAATGTCGTACTCTTTGAGGTAATTTAAAATCCACCTATCACCAAAAAAAACGCCCTCACTTTAATAGTAAGGGCGTTGAATAAGCAAATTTCTGCGGGTTTTAGCCGTTGGTGCGTTCAAATTCGCGCATAAAGTCCACCAAGGCCGTAACCGCTTCGGGTGGACAAGCATTGTAGATACTGGCACGAATACCACCAACCGAACGATGTCCTTTAAGATCCGTCATCCCATTGGCTTTGGCTTCCGATACAAATTTGGCCTCCAAACCTTCATCGGCCAAGCGGAATGTTACATTCATCCGGCTACGGCTATCTGGGCGTGCCGTTGGGCGGTAAAAATCGGTGGCATCCAATGCCGCATACAATTGGTCTGCTTTGGCAATATTTTCTTGTTCCATTGCCGCCAATCCACCTTTTTCTTCCAGCCACTTTAGCACTTTTTCAATAATATACACCGCAAAAACAGGCGGGGTATTATAGAGATCTGCTACGTGCGTCCCATAATCCAACATCGTCGGAACGCCGGAATTTTTGGTCTGAAGCAAATCTTCGCGTATCAAAACCGCCGTAGCCCCTGCTGGCCCAATGTTTTTTTGTGCCCCTGCATAGATTAGCGCATGGGAAGCCATGTCTATGGGACGGCTCAGGAAATTCGAAGAGGCATCACACACCAATGGAAGCCCCTTAACATGGGGCGTAAAGTGAAATTCCGTGCCAAAAATGGTGTTATTGGAGGTATAATGCACATACCGTGCTTCTTCATGATGCGACCATTCTGCTTGTGCGGGAATATAATTAAAGTTTTGGTCATCGCTGGAGGCATAAACATGCACGTTCCCAATGCTCTTTGCCTCCTTCATCGCTTTTTTGGCCCAAGCACCCGTCACCAAGTATCCGGCGGTCTCCTCCGCACGCAGAAAGTTCATCGGAACCTGCAAAAACTGCATGGAGGCTCCACCTTGCAGGAACATGACATGCCATTCTTCGCCAATGCCCAAAAGCCGCTTCATCCGCTCTGTTGCCGAGGCGTTAATGGCCTTGTAAGCTGCTGAGCGGTGGCTAATTTCCATCACCGAAGCACCAGTATTACCCAAAACGGGCAATTCTTCTTTCACTTCCAACATCACACTCTCCGGCAAAGCACCCGGACCGGCAGAGAAATTGAATAAACGTTTGCTCATTTGTCTTTCCATCTAAAACATTATAAACAATAGGCTTATGCCAAATTAAAATTCATGTACCAGTAACCCGCTTCGGAGTTTAGGTTCGAACCATGTGGACTTGGGCGGCATTAATAATCCTGCATCAGAAACCGCAAGCAATTCTTCAACCTGGGTTGGATACATCGAGAATGCCACCTGTGCAGTCCCTTCCGAGACTAATTTCTCTAATTCCACCGTACCACGGATGCCGCCGACAAAATTGATATTCTTATCGGTTCTTGGATCTTGAATACCCAATAACGGCTCCAATACATACTCGCCCAACAAGGCCACGTCCAGGGTGTCTGCAACGGTTCCTCTTTTCGTCTCTGGTAACGTAATTCCATACCACTTTCCATTGATTAGCACAGAAACCTCTCCTTTCCTTTCTGGCGTTGGCGTCGCATTTTCTCGGAGCCCAAAAGATTGAAGGGCCTCCAGAAAATCCGTTACCATCATTGGAATATTGTAAACAATGCGGTTATACGGCAAAATGGCCATCTGATCCATCGGAAATAACACCGCCGGAAAATAGTTGGACTCCGCATCTGGCGAGGGTTGGAGGGCTTCAACCGCACGGCTCGCTGCTTTGCACCGGTGATGGCCATCGGCCACATATAGGAAGGGAATTTCTTGGAAGCGGGCCACCAATCCGTCAGGAGCTTCTATTTTCCACACTGTATGAGCAATACCATCAGGCGCAACAAAATCGTATATCGGCGCTATACACTGGGCTTCATCCATCATTTTCTCCACTACCCCATCGGTTCGAAAAGTGAGCATCACAGGCTCAGCATGAGCCGACTGTGTTAGGATATGGCGCGTCCGATCATCCTCTTTATCGGGTCGAGTCCGTTCGTGTCGTAGAATGACGCCCTTGTCATAATCCGAAACGGCTACACAACCAAAAATGCCGGTCTGAGAACGACCATTCATCACCAAGCGATATACGTAAAGAGAAGGCTCAGCCTCTTGCAAGGTGTCTGTGCCGAATTTCCAAGCGGCAAGTTTTGCTGCGCCCGTCTCATATACGATGTCTGCGTGTTCGTCGGTTCCTTCCGAGAGATTTATTTCTGGACGGATAATGTGCAGGAAACTTAGGGGATTCCCTGATGCCAAGGCGCGTGCTTCATCAGTACTGATGACATCATAGGGTACACATGCGACTTGTGCAGCGACTTGGGGTACAGGTCGGAAAGCACGGAATGGGTGTAGAATAGCCATAAATAAAGGGTTAATTGAAATGCTAAACTACTTTCCAAAAGGCTAATCGAGTTGCCAAATCTGCACGAAGAAAACGTTTTTCAAAGATTCTTCGGTTCCTAAGCAGAGGTTATTGGTCTCATTGTTTCTTAATGGCACTTCAATCAGCCTAATAGCCTAAAGACAAGAGGAAGGTTGCTGTTTCAGATTCTAGGTATTTTGAAAACGTTTTATACCTAATTATTACGCATAACAACTACATTAATTATAAATATTAAATTTAATCAGACATCTTTTTATAAAAACTTGAATCTTGTAGAAAAAAAAGCCACTTTGGATTGACGCAAATATGTACATATATCCACTCCATACAAGCATCACACTTCAGATGGATTAACACCAAAATGGTTTTTAAAAGCCTTAGAAAAACCTGCGAGGCTTTGATATCCAACAGCAAATGTCACTTGCGTTACGGGAATATTGGCCTTCAATAGCTTCATCGCGTGTTCCATTCGCAAGCGGTTTATGTATTGCTTAGGCGAAGCATTCGTAGCTTCTTTTAATTTACGAAACAATAAACTTCGGCTCACCCCCATTTTTTGTGCCAAGATGTTGATATCTAAATTCGCTTCATCCAGATGTTCCAACACAAATTCGTCAAACATATAAAGAAAAACTTCTTTTTCATCTTTGACTGGTAATACCGCTTCCGGCATATTTTCTGGAATTAACATTTTGATATGGGTTTTTTGTGCAATTTCCTGCTGCAACTGTAACAGATTGCGCACTTGAAGACCCACCACTTCTAATGAAAAAGGCTTCGTGATATAAGCATCTGCGCCCGAGTCAAGACTTTCATGGAAGGCTTGGGAGTCTGCTTTTGCAGTAATCACAATAATGGGGATCGCCCTAAAAGCTTTTATTCTTCGAAAATGCCCGATAAATGTCCAGCCATCCATTTGAGGCATCATTAGATCAGTTATTACCAAATCAGGCAAATTATTTTTTGCTTTTACGAGAGCTTCTTTGCCATTTATTGCGACTGAAACCTGATAATTCTCGGATAAGTATCCTGCAAGTAACTGCACAATTTCAACATTATCCTCTACCAATAAAATCTTGTGTATTATCTTGCCATTTTTTTTATACTCTTTTTGTTTTTCTAATTCTTGGTTGATGAGAGCAATTTCCCCTTGCTTAGATTCTTGGAACGAGTGGGGTAATTCTTGCATATAAGGCAATACCAGTGTAAAGGTGGAACCGACTCCAACTGCACTCTTTACGATTAAATCTCCATCCAAACTCTTGGCCAATTCTTTAGAAAGAGACAACCCAATGCCCGTGCCTGTCGAATCTGCGTGCTCTGGAGAGCGATAATACCATGTAAAAATCTGATCTAATAACTGCGAATCAATACCAACTCCCTGGTCCGAGACGGATAAATACATTCTTTTTTCTTCTACGCTAACATGAAATCGAATAGTAATACATGAGCCTTTAGGACTATACTTAATGGCGTTTGATATTAAATTTGATAAAATGGTATTTACTTTTTCAGTATCTGTTAAAATCTGAAATTCTTCGTTAGGTAACTCGGTAAGGATTTCGATGCCTGTAATAGCACCTATTTTTCCATAATTAACCTCTATCCAATCTTTTAACACTCCTACAATAGGTACAGGCTTCATATTTAAAGGAACCATTCCCGCCTCTAAACGAGCAATCTGTAAAAGTTGATTTATCAAATCCAGAATTTTTTCTCCGCTCTCCAATGCCATATCAATCATCCATTTATCCGATTCGGTTAGACGCGTACTATATTTCTTTTGTAGCAATCGGATAGGCTCCGTCATAACAGTTAATGGTGTTCTAATTTCATGGGCTAAATTGACGAATAAGCGAGATTTTACTTCATCCAATGATTTAAGTTTATTTGCTTGTTCCACAATTTTTTGGGTTTGTTCTTGAAGCTTTTGATGCTGTTCTTTTAATACTTCTTGTTGTTGTTGTATTTCGGTGGTGCGCTTCTGAACTGTTTTTTCTAAATCTTTAGCTCGATTTGTTAGAAAGCTAATCCGACTCTTTATACCTATATATACTATACTGATGATCAGTAAAAATGATACAAACTTAAACCAAATTGTCTCGTACCAATATGGGGTTATATAAAATGAATAAAAGGTCGTATTTCCCCATTTACCGCCAATACCGCCTTGTATTTGTAGGGTATAATATCCATAGTCTAAATTGGTATAATTAACTGTTCTAAGGCTTGTCGTAGGTCTCCAATTTTCGTCGTATCCAACTAATTTAACCCGAAACAAGGTATTTTGAGGGAATTCAAAAGAGAGTGCTCCATATTTGAACACGATATCACGAATATATTGTGGATATATTATATTATTTTCTAAAGGAAGCACTTTCCCCGCATGCTCCACTTCCGACAAGTACGTTGGTAAACCCGAAAGCATTTGATCCAACATCTTCTTTGGATCAATTATGGCTATTCCTTTCATGGTAGGGAACCAAAGTGTCCCATCCTTCATCTTTTGCCCTGCATCTTGTTTTCCACCATTTCCCTCTCGATTGTTTAAGCCATGAGCTTCGGTTAATGCTAATGATGGAACCCATGAAGTTCTCCCAGAAATGTAGCTATAGACATCTTCTTTAAAAATCCAAAAAATTCCATAATTGGTGTTCATCCAGTAGCGACCAAGCCCATCATCTATGATACGATGAATTCCATTTTGAAAAAGTCCTTGCTCTTTTCCAATTCGAACTTGTTTAAGCAATTTTCCATTTATATCCAATTTAAGATGACAGATGCCATTGCTTTCGGTACCTAACAAAAGAGAGGTAGGGGTGTCTGGAACTATTTCTCTTACTCCACTGCCACATGCTTCTTCCGGTGAAATGAATCGTACCATTTTTCCTTTTTCATATCGAAATAAACCTTGTGACCTTGTTCCAAACCATACTTCTCCATTGTGACCATCTTGTATCCGATAGACACCCCAAACGGATTTTCCAGAAGTGTCATTCACCTTTTCCCATCCTTTAGATAAATCTCTTGAACGATATAAAATATTGGGATATGCAACCCAAAAATCACCTACTTTATCACTATAAACAGAGTTTAATGCTTCCATATTGTTTGGAACATCTACACAAAATTTGGATTGCGAATTATCTAAACTAACCTGACAAATTTTACCAGAACCTGCCCAAACATTTCCTTTATTATCTTCTGTCACTGTAGTTAATATATGGCCATTTATCATTCGAGGAGCAAATTTATTTCCATCATACTGAAATCCTATTGAGGCCAAATCTCCAGCATATATTTCACCTTCTTTCGTTTCATGAATCCAATAAACTGCTTCATTTGTCAGACCTTCTTCATTTCCAATCATGCGGACATGTTTCTTGTAATACTGCACCAAACCTTTTGCAGTACTGGCCCATACCATGCCTCTTTTATCTACAAAAACATCAGATATAGCAGTATCAAATTCATCAAAAATCTGTCCATTAAACAAGATACTTCGTTCTGTAATTTCCAACCTACCCAACGAGGTTAGCGAATATTTTGATCTTTTTGGCGAATAGGATTTGATTTCTTGACTTCTTCTGATTAGTTTATCTTTTTCCTTTTTATAAAACACTCCAGATTTGAAAAATGTCAATGAAAGTGGGAATTGATCTTCGGAACTGGGTATAATTATTCCATCTAAGTTGGAATTCCTTAATATCTTTCCATTTGAATACGTCCACATTTTCCAAGTATTATCAATCATATAAATTACTTTTTCTTCATGAGAATATAAGTACATGTAAATAGTACTAGGCTTAATTATTTCAAAGTTTATTTCGTATGTTTTATTTTCTTTATTAAAATAATGAAATAATTTTCTTTCAATATTTAGTAGAATACCTTCTTTAGTAATGCGACCCAGTAAAGGATTCAAATTCTTTTTTGTAAAAATTATTTTATGATTCTTAACTACATGAAAATTTCCGTTTTCAATTAAATATAAAAGATTATTCACGCGATCACCCCAGATTTGATCTACCCGTTTAAATGGCAAATTACTATGCTTAAACACTCCTCTATGGTATCGGTACAAGAATTGATCCGAAGAGAGAAACCACACCTCTTTACCTAATGGTTCAACTTTTTGAAAAGAATTACTTTTAAATATAGAGACATTTTCTTTATTAAAAACCTTAAATATCATTCCATCAAAACGAACCAATCCTTCTACTGTACATATCCATATAAATCCCTCATCATCTTCATCCATTTCATTTGCATGGTTTACTGGAAGGCCATGAGAGGTATTCCATATCCTTTTTTGAAAATTTTTGACATACATTTCTTGCGACTGGGCCATCAGATATCCATGCAGAAGACTTGTAAACAGGAACACAAGAAGAAGATTATTTTTCATCTTTAACTTATTCTTGAAAAGGAATATAACAGATTTCGTATTCTATAATAAGTTTTTGTTTTACTAAAACAAAGTAGTAAGTTTCTTCAAATTTTAAGCCTGACATCGTCCCCTTTTCACGGACACAGCGTTAAGTTAGAAAAGTAGCGTTCCTCAAACTTGTCGGGGCAAAGATACCCCAGTGCCGAATGCCTCCTTTTCGGGTTGTAGGAGCAGGCGATGTAATTGAAAATTTCCGTGTAGGCATCCTCAAAGGTATCAAAAATTCCGTTTTGCAATAGTTCGCCCTTGAGCCTGCTGAAAAAGGACTCTGCGAAGGCGTTGTCGGAGCAGTCAATGCGTTGTCGGAGCAGTAGCCCTTGCGTGACATACTCTGCCGATAGCCCTGCTTGGCCACGTACTTCCTGAACGTTGCACTGGCGTACGGGCTGCCTTGGTCGGAATGTACGATCGCACCTGCTATGAGGCTTTATCGCCCTCAGTCCTTCTTTCCGCATGGGCCGCCTCGTCGGGTGCCGACCTATCGTATGGGCCCGCGTCCCTCAATTCTGGTGCAAGCCTGCGACTGCCATAGCGGCTGCGGTGCTCCATGAAGCTGCTACGCAGTGCCTGCCGTTCGTCCGCTTCCCGCACCGACGGACGGTACTCTTCCAGTTGTACAACACCTGTTCGCTCACACCGAGCAGTTCGGCCACTTCTTTTACGACCTTGCCGCTTTGCAGCATCCGCACTGCTTCTTGTTTGAACGCCCTGTCATACTTGCGTCGCAACCAGTTTGCACCTACAGGACTTACTTGTTGTTGTTTCTTCATGACACAAATTTAAGTTAGGTCTGTGTCCGGCTAAATTAGACCACCTCACACAAAGTTTGCGCCATGTACACACAAAAGGTATTTGTAGGGATGAACGTGTTCCAAAACCTGACCATGGAATATTTAGAAAAAGGCCCCACCGGAAAACCCTTCTGGAAATCAATAGGCTATGTTAAAGCAGCGGTATTTAGCTTATGGCTCCAAAGATGCGTTATGGGAAACCTCAATTCCGTTTAAAAAGCACAACTTTTGGTGGAGTCACCCAGATTTCGGCTTCAATCGAAGAGATGTTTGAATTGCCTCCGGATAAGCCATTAATCCTTAGACCCGTTTTTCCCAATCCGTTTCATCAACAAGCAACGATTTCTTTTGCATCACCGCTGGGTATTGCAACCCGGCTCGAAATATTCGACCTACTTGGTCGCAGAATTGGCCCTATTCGGAAAAAAACCGGAACAGGTGAAGAGGAACCGCTGGTCTGAAGACCGGAAAACCTCCCTACTGGTATTTATTTCCTACGCCTTACCGATGAAACGAGGTGGCAACAATTGCAACGGGTCGTGAAGGTTAAGCCATAACACCGTTGTGCCGGATGCGGATCATGGTGGAAAGACCTGTTCGGGGCAGTATTGGATCAATTGTGTTCCTTTTTTGCGGAAATGAACCTTCGGAAACCCTGTAGATGCCATGAACGATCAGTCAATCTCCTTCCATTTTGCATCTTCAATGCCTTGAAAGGTTGTGTCTGTCCGGTTTTTCTTCGTTTGTATAATGGTTTCACCGGAGGTTTCGGGGGGCTGATAAAAAAATGGAGGCTGCTGAGGCTGGGCCGGTGGTAAAAAAACCACCCTGACCAAATTTCGGACAGTTCGGTAAATAAGCCAAAAGATGAAGAGGAGGAGGAAATATTTAAACATGGCCTTTGTGGATCAGAAGAGGGTCGGTAAAGCCTCCAGATTCGGGTTAAAAAACCGCGTCCCGGTATGTTGTTCTAAAACAATTTGCCGAATGAGTTCTTGTAAATGGAGCGGGTATTTCACAAAATCCAAACGTGCTGCGTTTACGATCAGCAGCGGACATTTACTAAAATGATAAAAATAACGGTTATAAGCCTCATTAAGCGCCGCAATGTAATCCGGCTCAATGGCTTGTTCATAAGAGCGACCCCGTAACGCAATATTATATAACAGCCTTTCGTTGGTTGACTGTAAATAAACCACTAAGTCGGGTATCGCCACCGATTGCTCCATAATACCGTAGAGCGACTCATAGAGTTGCAGTTCATCCCCACTTAGGTTTACATGCGCAAATATGCGGTCTTTATCAAAAATATAATCACTCACCACCACTTGTTGAAACAAATCTCGATTTTCTAAAGCTTTTTGTTGGCGGAAACGGCTTGCCAGAAAATTGAGTTGCGTATGAAACCCCCACCTGCTCCGGTCGTCATAGAAACGTTTCAAAAAAGGGTTCTCCTCAAATTCTTCCAATACAAGCCTTGCACCAAATTGTTTGGTAATTGCATTGGCAAGGGTGGTTTTGCCCACACCAATCACGCCTTCAATGGCGATATAACGGAGGTTTTCTGGAATTTGCGGAGGGATCAGTTGCATATCACTAAGTTTTGCCCGACGGAGTCAGGCGAATAGGCATCATCTGGGGAATCAAGTCATCCGGACATTCAGCAAGAAGCTGTGTAACAGTTTTGCCAAAAGGTAAGGGAACCAGAACCATTGGTGCAAGGTCGTTTAATGGTTTTAAAACGAATCTCCGTTTGGCGATGTGTGGATGTGGAATAACAAGATGGGTCAGGGCCACTTGTTGATCACCATACAAGAGAATATCCAAATCCAATGTGCGGGACGCCCATTTTTTTGTACGAATCCGTTGGTTCCGCCTTTCCACTTCCTGGCAAAAAAACAAGAGTGCTTCGGGAAGAAGGCAGGTTTCCACCCCTACAACAGCATTTAAATAGTGCGATTGTGGTTCATCATCTAAGGTAAGGGCGATGGTTTCATATACTGGAGAGACAACGATCTTTCTGAAATTTGGTGACACACAAAAGGCATCTATCGCTTGTTGCAAATAACCCACCCGATCTCCCAGATTCGAGCCAAGTCCGATATAGGTACACCTCCAAACCGATTGCTGGTTTCCCATTGGTCTTATCGGATAATCTCAAATACGGCTTCGGCTTTATCACAAGTTCCGCCTACGGGAGGATTTACTTTCCGGACAGTCACTTCGGCGGCTTCTACAATGCTAAATTTGTACATAATCGCTTCGCCGATTAAAAAGGCCAGTCGTTCGATCAGATAAAACTTATTGGTTGTCACCAATTCTCGGATCACTTCATACACGGCCCCATAATCAACAGTGGCATCCAGTTCATCGGTTTCGGCGGCTTTTTGGAAATCCAAACGCATTATCACATCCACCTCGTATCGTCCCCCAATCCGATGTTCTTCTTGCATGACACCATGATGGGCATAAAAAACGGCATTCATGAGCCGCACCATTCCTTTACACGTCATCTTTTTACCGCCTTTTTTCGTTGTCCCTTAAGCCAAAGGAGGGTTATCGCCGCAAAAATAAACAAACCAGTTCCACCAATTATGTAAAATATTAGACTTCTATTACGAATGGGTCTATTCGATTTAGGGCGATTAGATTCTTTAATTTGTTCGCCGGGCCGGAAATCCTGTGAACGGAACACCGGATCCAATAAGGCGGGAGCACTCACCTTTCCATCCGAATATACATACTCCGGAAGGGCGGCTAAAGTAAAGAATTGTTTTTTTTGGGTTGGAGAAAACTGGGTTTCCACCTTACGGTTAATGGTATCCAAGTGGCGGTAAACGAGCGGAAAGTCCCAGTTTGGGTTTAGGTTGACAGGTTTTCCATTTTGCCAGCCAAATACATTAAAAAACCAGTAGGAATGCACGTCTGGCGAACCCGTATCCATCACATTGGTATGACTGCCTACCACCACCTCAAAACGACCATCTCCATCCATGTCTCTAAAAAGACCATACGTTTCATCTGGCAACATATTGGTAAACCGGTGTAGTTCAAAGGTGTTGCCCTCTTTTTGCAACAATATCAGCACCCATCGCCAATTGGCGGCAAGCCCATTTCCTCCGGTAGCAAAGGTCAAAACCACATCTTTTTGTCCATCCTTATTCAGGTCTGCCATTTCCACGCCTTCCGAATAATGGGGCGTAAATTCCGATAAAAATGTCTGAAAAACTACCTTCTTATTCTTGGTGATGGTCAACATATGCACAATAGAATCCGGATTTATCTCTACATTCATAAATTGAACCATTCCCCCTTCATTATCCCCAAAAAGAGCCGGTAGAAACGCGACCAAACTGCCAGCCCCCTTTCCAACTTCTATCCGCTTCAAGCTAAATGTTTCAAACAGCGGAACAGGCTTTGCATCGAATGTATAAGAAGTAGTTTGTGCAAAAATATTGGTTGGTACAAGGATCAAAAAAGTCAGCAGCCGCAAGAATCTTTTTATCATATCGTGTTTCATTTATTTACCTCCAGAAAAAAACAAGGTTACGATGACCAATGCTCTGCATGTGTATAGCCTAAGGGCGACCTCACCGATTTTCGACATGCCGCCCTCCTTTAAATCAATCGGAGCAATCTGCATGTAATTCCATTTTCATGAAAGATAACTATTCAAGATTAGGCGTTGGATTCTCGTCTCTTTCTTACCAAATCTAAGGCCAACAAAATAGCATCTTTCATGCTTGCGGGGTTAGCAATTCCTTTTCCGGCAATGCCAAAAGCCGTGCCATGATCGGGCGAGGTGCGGATAATGGGCAAACCAGCTGTAAAATTTACGCCACGTTCAAAGGCAATGGTCTTAAATGGAATCAAACCCTGGTCATGATACATCGCCAAAACAGCATCGTAGTGTTTCCATTGTCGGGTGGCAAAAAACCCATCCGAGGGATAAGGCTCTGAAACTATATACCCTTTTTCACGGGCAAGGGCAAGGGCAGGGCGTATGATCTCCACCTCCTCCCGTCCAATCATCCCCCCATCCCCGGCATGTGGATTAAGTCCGAGGACTGCTATTTGGGGGCTTAAGATGCCAAAATCCTTCATCAGGCTGTAATGAAGGATGCGGATTTTATCCAGCAAGGATTCTTGATGTATGTTTTCGGCGATTTTGGCAACGGGTACGTGTGTGGTTACCAAACCAACCCGCAAATCATCACACACCAACATCATAGTCAGGTCTTTAGCCCCAATGCGTGCTGCAATGAATTCCGTATGCCCGGGTATGGTATATCCAGCCAGACCAATTGCTTCCTTAGAGATGGGTGTGGTCACCATTGCATCTACCTTTCCTGCCACGCACCAATCAATAGCCGTTTCCACCGCTTTCATGCTGAGCGTGCCCGCAAGGGCGCTTGTCTTTCCCCAGTCTAAAGCAATGTTTTCAGAAGGGATGTCATGTATGATAAAAGAAATCGGCAAAGAAAAATGTATGGCATGGGCTTTTATCATTTCGGCATTACCGATTACCACAACCTCGATTGATGGTTGCAGATTTAGTTCCGACAATGCCTTTAACAGCACTTCTAATCCGATCCCATTAGGATCACCCATGGTAAGGGCAATGGTTATTCTGGCTTCAGTCATGATAAAGCAAACTGGGACAGGTCGTGGATCACCCGTACATAAAAATACCCAAGACCATTACTTCAGGAGCACAAAGGGATCAAGACTGGAGGCCGCTTCGAACACAAATGTCTGGCCATTGGGATACTCCCAAATTTCCCTAACCCCGCCGCTATCCGGTAGCAACCGAGAGGTTTTAACGGGAGGCCCTTTGGTAATATAAATCCGTGCACGGTCGCTTTGCATCCCATCTAATCCCCTTGTTCCGGTCTGAAAAGCAGTTGCAGCATAGTCCACCCTTGTAAAATATTCGGCCATCAGCTCATTAAAAGGCGTCTCTGGTGACGGATCTTTGGCCTTCCACCATATCCGGAAGCGTTCAGCCCTTTCCGAGGTATTGCCCCGTTTAAGCTGTCTGAGTTCATCCTTATCCACAATAAACTTCATGCTTTCTACGGCCAGATCTAAGTTAAACAAAGACAAGGGCATGTCACGCCAAAGTGTAGAAAAAACATAATGGGCTTTGCCAGCGAGGGTTTCCAATACCACCACATAATGCCCATCTTCCAATAAACGCGCCTCTAAGGGGATTAGGGCCATTTTTTGATTCCCGGCGGTAGTTGCAAAGCCTGTATCTATGGGCCGAATATCGCCAAGGTTCAACCATCTTCCAACCTCACCATTTGCCACTTCTTTTGTATCGGTGGGCAGTGGCATATCGGCACGATCAGGAAGAGGTTTCATCCGTTCCGGATTATTGTCTTGAATCCCCCCAAATCTGGGACGTCTTCCCGCACGGCTGTCGTTTCGGTCCCGATCATCTCGTTCCTGAATCCGTTGCATGGCTTTATCAGGAATCCGAAGTAATTTCCAATGCATCGTTTCTGCGTTTACAAAAACGGCCAAAAACGCATCGGCACCAAAAGAGACATTTCCGGAAAGGTTTTGGATCAACAAGTTATTTTCAGCAGCTCCTTTGAGAAGAAAAGGTCTTCCAATTTGCCCTGCTTTTGAAAAATCGGGTAAGGTAATCGAACGCCACATTCCGGGTTGATCGTTCAGCGTCATTCGCCAAGCATAAACACCTGGTTCTGCTTTAAAATGAACCACGCCTGTCAGGTCTTTTAATTTATCTTTCGTTTCTTCGAAGGAAGAAGCATATTTTTTGCTTGTCCAATTCTGATCCGTTACCCGTCTTCCGTCTTTATACAATTCTATATTGACTTTTACTTCAGAAATAAAAGCCTCTGCCCCTTCGGCTTCTCGGTTTCGTGAAAACACCAGGCGATCATAAGGTAACCGAAAAAAGATGGCCAGTCCGGTTTGATTTTCAGTTGGATAAACAATGGCTTCATTGAAGATTCTGCCCATACTGGGCATCAGCATGGGCACACGCGCTTGCTGAGCCATCACAAAGGCGGACAACAACAAGAGGGTAGAAATGGTCACTTTTTTAAGCATGTCAGAATTACATTTTGGGAAACGAAAACTCGCTGAAGAGGCCGCAACAAGAAGGCACTGGGTTACGCTGTCTCGGCTTGTTCGCTTATTTCTGGTTTGGCACTTGCTTTTTGCACCCACATCCGAAGGAACTCAATGAGTAACTTTGTACCAAAACCCGTTCCTCCCGCTGGCTGGTAATGCCTTGGTGCCCCAATCCAAGCCGGACCTGCAATGTCCACATGAACCCAAGGATAAGCGGTGAAGTGCTCCAGAAACTTTCCCGCAGTAATGGTTCCAGCAGCCGGACCGCCTACGTTTTTCAAGTCAGCAACGGTACTTTTTATCAAGTCTCCGAATGCCGCAAACATGGGCAAAGGGTGTACCCAATCGCCGGAGCGCGTACCCGCTTCTTGAAGCAAGGTCAATCGCTCGGTGGCCTGTGCATCTTCATTGGTCATGATGCCTGCCACAAAATTCCCCAAGGCCACCACCTGTGCTCCGGTCAGGGTGGCAATGTCTATCACCAATTCAGGGTCATATTGCTGTGCCCAACTCAGTGCATCCGCCAAAATCATGCGGCCCTCGGCATCCGTATTCAATACTTCTACAGTCATCCCATTGTGCATCCGAATGACATCTCCGGGAACGTAAGCATTTCCACCCGGACGGTTATCTGTGGCCGGAACCAAACCAATGACTTGAAGGGGCAAACCCATTCGTGCGATGGCCTGAAACGTAGCAATCACCGCCGCTGCCCCCGACATATCACATTTCATGTGGTCCATCGAATCCTTGGTGGGCTTCAGTGAAAGACCTCCCGTGTCATACACCACACCTTTTCCCACCAAAACCAATGGCTTTTCATTCAATGCTTTTTCAGGTCTCCATTCTAGAATCATGAACGCGGGTGGTTCGGGGCTTCCAAGATTAACCGCTAACAGGCCACCAAATTTTTCCGCCTCAATCCTTTCTTTTCCCCAAATTTCGATGTTAAAACCCCACTTTTGGGCATCTTCCCGTGCTTCATTTGCGAGAATTAGGGGTGTTTTTTCATTGGGCGACAGGTTAACCATATCTCTTGCCCTATAAACCGCTTCGGCGACAATCTTACCTGCTTCGGCCCCTTTTTTCGCCGCATTGGGTTTGGATTTTGTCCAAATGCCCAGTTGTTTAGGCGCATAAAGTGCTTCTTTATTTGAGGTTTTATAGCGGTTAAATTGATACAATGCCAGCATCAACCCCTCTGTCAAGGCTTGCGAGACGTCTGCCGTTTCCAGCAAACAACCGGGCAAGGCCATCGTTACTTTTGCCGCTTGAACGTTCCGAACAACCGCAGCACCAGCTGCTATTCCCTGACGCATGGACTCCATTGTTGCGTCGGATGCTTTGCCAAAACCGATTAACAACAACCGCTTGGCACGTCCTTCTGTCGGATACAGTAATTGGGTTTGACCTTTTTTGCCAGAGAAATCTTTCGCCAACACCTCGAGTACTTGGCCAAACTTCTTGGCCCATTTCGCTAATTTATCAGCACTCTCCTCCTCAAATAATGGCAAAATTAATATATCGGAACTTATTGTTTGTAAGGCATTTACATGTATCTGTAACTTCATTAGCGTGTTGGTTTAACCAATTGAAATATTTTTATTGCGCCGAAAGGCCAAAATAGAGTAGCACCAAGAACCCTAATGCAATTCGATAATATCCAAAAGATTGGAAGTCGTGGCGGGTAATGTAACGCATCAAGAAAGCAATTACGGCATACGCAACCAAAAAGGATACTATAAAGCCAACCCCCAATACAAGGTACTCAAAACCACCCATTGTTACCCCCGATTTCAAGAGTTTAAGGAAGGCATACCCGGAAGCCGCTGCCATCGTTGGAATCGCCAAAAAAAACGAAAACTCCGCTGCCACTACCCGCGAAGTACCCAACAGCATGGCGCCTATAATGGTGGCTGCTGAGCGCGAAGTACCGGGAATCATCGCAATACATTGTATAAGGCCGATTACGAGTACCACTTTTATTGAAAGATCTGCTATATCATTGATAGTGGCCTCTTTCTGACGGCGCTCAAGCCAGATCAACACAATTCCCCAGAAAATGAGGGCGATGGAGACCGTAATCGGATTGGTAAAATGCGCTTCAATGTAGTCGTGCGCAAAAAAACCAATGCCCAATGCCGGAATAACGCCAATAATGGCTTTAAGCCAAATGGAATACGTTGATTGCCTTTGCTGGTCTGATTTTGCAGCAGAAAACGGCCATAGTTTGTGCCAGAAATATAGAATGACAGAAAAAATAGCACCCAACTGGATAATTACATCGAAGGCGAAAGCAAACTGCTCGTTCCCAAAAACACCAGGATGTCCAAACAAGGAGCCAACCAAGATCAGGTGCCCGGTCGAGGAAATGGGTAAAAATTCGGTAATGCCTTCTACGATTCCCAGTAGAATGGCCATCAAAATATCATACATCAGGTTCAACGAAAAAATGGGGCTGTTCCCATCCCCGGGGTTTACCAATTACTACTTATGATCAACTGGAACGGGTTCGCGCAGTTCAATCGGTTTAGCCCGTTTACGAAGTCGCATATTTAACATCTCTACCCCAAAGGCAAAAGCCATAGCAAAGTACAAATACCCTTTGTCTATATGGCTATGGTGCATGGACTCAAGGCCTTCAAAGAAGAGCATAAACCCAACCAACACCAAAAAGGACAAGGCCAACATCTTTAGGGTGGGATGCTGATGGATAAAACTGCTGATGCGTTCTGCAAAGACGAACATGACGATCATGGCAATGATTACCGCGACCATCATAATTTCCACATGTTTGGCTAAGCCAACGGCTGTGATCATGCTATCAAAAGAAAAAACAAGATCTACAAGAATAATTTGGCCCATAATGGCTCCGAAAGCCACCTTTTTTGTCGTCTCAGACTGACCGTGATGTTCTTCTCCTTCCAATTTGTTATGAATTTCGGAAACGGTTTTGACCAGCAGAAACAAGCCCCCTCCCAACATAATCAGATTTCTTAAGCTAAAACCATAGCCCAAAATCGAAAATAGTTCTGTATTTCCATTTTGAACCAACCAACCAAGCAATAACAACATGATACAACGAACCAGAATACCCGCTACCATCCAAATCTGACGTGCTTTTTTCTGATCTTCTTTAGGAAGTCGTCCCATAATGATGGAAACGAAAATCACATTATCAATACCCAAAACGATCTCCATCACAGCCAACGTGACCAGGCTGATGAGGGAAGCCATTGAAAACAAATCTTCCATAGTTCAATAAATAGCGATTAGGAAATGGTGAATGAATAAAGAAGACGTATCATACAAAATGGTTAAAACGCCCTCGGTAAAAAAGTAAAAAAATTATACATGGCTACATCCATTTATCTGGGTTACCAGAAGCGATCTATTCATTAAACCAGAGGTAAGATGGTATTTCGCCCTTTTCACCAGTCGGATTCGTAAACGTGAGATTTAGGTTGGGTGGGCCGCTCCAATTGATGATCAAGAGCCGGAAGTCATGATACCCTACGCCTAAAATCACTTCCATATCTCCTTTTGCTTGTCCCCAAGTTTCGTTCATGTGCAAACGTTCTTTAGACACTTCTAAGACCGAAATATTGTCTGCGGCCAGATGGAATTGGTACTTTCCTGCTTTGGGAGCATAAAAATACCCTTCATAAACCAAGGCGGAACGACCATCCGGAATGCCAAAGGGAATTTTTATTTTGTCCACCGCACCTTTTTTGACCAAGTTTTGTGGGGACAGTTGGTCTTCGGAAGGGAAGCCTCCTTTAAAATACCCGTAAGCCAAACCACCAGATGGGCGTGCAATTTGCTTGCCTGCTATTGGCACAGAAGACCGAATGCGTACTTTTTGGGTAACCGATCCTCTTTTATTCGGGGTAAAGGCCCTTGCCATAACCGTTATGCCATTGCCAGGAATACGAATGGTGATTGGACCAGTGTACAAGGTGGAAGCAATGGTTGGTTCTGACCCATCCACTGTATAACGAATTTCTGCGTTTTGAAGGAGGGAAGTGAGGGTTAATATCTCGCGCCCTGTCTCAGAAACCCGGTCTTTTCCAAGGCCATGCACCATTGGGATATGGTATTGCACATCCTTGGCGTCCAGCCGCCTAAAATGTGCCTGCATACGGCCCAAAAAATCGGACCAGTTACGCTGATTGACAGGTGTCCAGAGTACTTCGGCCAAGGCAGACATGCGTGGCAAGGCGGCATATTCCACCCGTTCTGGCGTTTTCAGGTATTCCGTCCACACATTGCCTTGTGCGCCCAAAATGTGCTTGGCTTCTTCTGGCGTCAGATCGGATGGGATAGGCTCGTAGCCATACACTTTTTCGAGCGTCGTCATTCCACCAATCATGAGTTCCTCCGCCACTTTATCCCCTTGGTAATGGTCAAAATAACAATGAGACCCAGGGGTCATAATGGCATCATGGCCCTCTTTTGCAGCTGCAATACCGCCTTCTACCCCTCGCCACGACATCACCGTTGCATTGGGTGAGAGACCACCTTCTAAAATCTCATCCCAGCCAATCAGCGAACGGCCCTTGGCATTTAAAAACCGTTCTATCCGACGGATGAAATAGCTTTGCAGTTCATGTTCATCTTTTAGCCCTTCTTTTTGTATCAGCGCTTGCGCTCCAGCGTGGGCTTTCCAATGGTCTTTCGGGACTTCATCGCCACCAATGTGAATATATTTGGAAGGAAAAAGAGCCATTACCTCGGTTAAGACATCTTCAAGAAATGAAAAGGTGACTTCGCTTGGGCAAAAAACGTCTTTAGAAACGCCCCAAGTGGTCATTGGTTTTATTTTTTTACCGGTGCAGCCCAATTCAGGATAGGCCGCAATTGCTGCTTGCGAGTGGCCTGGCATTTCGATTTCAGGGATGATGGTTACATACCGACTTTGGGCATACGCCACCACCTCTTTGATTTGCTCTTGGGTATAAAAGCCACCATATCGTTTCCCATCATAAACCTCGGAGCCTGCAGCGTGACCAATAACAGTTTCATCTCGCCACGAGGCCACCTCTGTCAACTTGGGATATTTTTTAATCTCGATACGCCATCCTTGATCTTCTGTCAAGTGCCAATGAAAGGTATTCATTTTGTGCAGGGCGATCAGGTCTATGTATTTCTTAATAAAGCTAACGGGCATAAAGTGCCTTCCTACATCCAAGTGCATACCCCTATAAGCAAAACGGGGGCGATCGAAAATCTGAACTGCTGGTACAACAGGTCGCTCTCCTCCCGGTGTGGACGGCAAGAGTTGGAGCAATGACTGAATGCCATAAAACAGACCACTTTCTGTTGCAGCTTCAATCTGAACACCCGTCTCGCTAGACTTTAAGGTATAACCTTCCTGTCCTAAGTTTATTTTTGCAGTATTGAGCATAAGCTCAATCAACTCTGTTGACCGATTGGCCGTTTGACCAATCCGGATCCCTGTTTGGGCCTGTATTTGTTGTACAACATAGGAAGTTAACGGCGTCTCGCTGGGAAAGCCAGATGCAGCAACCCCAACTCGGTTCGTGATGGCAAATCCATTGCCCGATTGTACCTGAATAGAAGATGGTTTGGGAACGATGCTCACGTTTTGTGCTTGCATTAAAACTGGAAAAACAGCCAGTGTAAAGGTTAAGAGGATGTATTTCATGGGATATACCGTTTTTGACGGGGCAAGATACGATCCATTTTAGTGCTCCCCATCAAAAAACATCTTATCTTTGATAAATGATCCACCTCCAACTACAACGAACCATGAAAAGGCTGATCTATAACACCTTGGTTTTATGTTTCTTCATGCTCCTTGGGGCAATGGTTTTTACTTTTTTCACAGGATGTGACCAAACACCCACGCCCACTATCTGCTCGGATAGCCGAACGCCGATCATCTTTGTTCATGGTGCGCTGGCTTCGGGAGACACCTATTCACTCCAGGCTCAGAGGTTTACGTCTAATGGCTATTGCACCAAGCAATTAATCACTTTTGACTGGAACACCCTAAATAACGGCAATGTCTCTGCGGCGTTGGAAATACTCCGGCAGAAGGTAAGCCAAGTTCTCCAAGAACAGAACCTTGCTAAAGTGGTTTTGGTTGGGCATTCGGCAGGGGCTTCATTGGTTTATAACTTTGCAAAAACAGCTGAAAATGCCAGTAACTTAGAAAGAATTGTTTTGATTGGCGGAACTACCCAAGCCAAACCAGGTGGGCCTGATGGTTCGTTGCCAACCCTCAATATCTACTCCACAAACGATACGGTTGTCCGAACGGGTGGAGACATACCTGGTGCACAAAACCTAAAACTGACCCAAGAAGATCACTACGAAGTGGCGACCGGAACCTCGACTTTTTCCTCACTGTATGCATTTTTGAACAATGGTACGGCCCCGCAAACCACCAATGTGCAAACAGAAGAAAACCTATTTCTTTCCGGAAAAGTTGTCTCTCTCGGAGAAAATACCATCGCAGAAAAGGCAACCATTAAAATCTTTGAAACAGACCCTACCACAGGGGAGTTTTCTCGAAATTCCCCCATGGCCACCCTAAAGACGGATGCAGAAGGGCAGTGGGGGCCCTTCTTGGCCAAGAAAGACCTTCGCTATGCCTTTCAAGTTATACCTGCCAATGCAGCAGACCGCAAAGTCGTGTACTACCGAGAGCCGTTTACCCGTTCTGATCATCTGGTGTATCTCCGTACCTTGCCCGGCCCAGGAACGATAGCCGGACTCCTAACCGGAAGTTTACCTGCTACCGACAGCGAAACGGGGTTGGTAATTTTCAGCGCGAACAAAGCCGTTATACACGAGCGAGACCGTCTTTTCATCGGCAACAACGAATTATCCCTCCCCACCTTTGCTTCGGCATCCCAAACCACCATCGCCTTTTTCCTGTATGACGACAATGGAAACCGCCAAAGTGACCTCGGCCCCATTCCACTTTTTAATGGATTCCCATTCTTAAAAGGGGTGGACTATTATTTACGCTCCACAGATGCAGGTCCTATTTCGTTGGTTTTCAACAGTCGAACGATGAACCTTGCCCGTTTACAAGCCTTAAAAGACGGTATTGTGGTTGCTGTTTTTAATTAAATATCAGGATTTCCATCGTAGCCACCTTAAGTAGTTGGTATAGCGCTGATGTAAATATTTTAGTTTTATCAAGTCGTCATAAAGATTGCCATACAACTTCCGTCCTCTGCTCCATTCGGCCAATAATCCTTCTATTTTTGCGAGGCGGGCTTTTACCTCTTTTTCGGTTAAGCCCTCAATTCCCAAATCAAATTCCTTAGACAAATCAGCAACCGGATCTTGTCGGTCCAAGTCTAATCGGTCGTATTCTCCACAAGAAAGGTCAAACATTTTCCGTATCCACCCAATCCGATCCACACGATAAATACTGTTATTTTCCTGCTCAAAAAACTGGGCATCTAAATTCGGAACCAATTTATCGTGCAAAACGAATGGTAGAACCTGACGTACATCTTCCAGATCCGCTTCGGTATTGCCCCTAAAAAAGGCGATGGCTTTAATGTATATAATCGCCGTCATAATGGCCCTAACCGATAAGCCATTTTTGGTTTGCAAGCCAATGTCCTTGCTCTTATCGGTACCTGTTGCCGCATTCGCCACTTGCAAAAAATCAATGGACGACAGTTTTAGGGTGTCTTTGGTTTTATACTCAAATTGTTCGGCGGCCCGTTCCATAAACTCGAACTGGCTTGTAAAAAACTCCAAACGACGTTGCACCGAATAAGGGACCTGCACGGCTATTATTTGGGTGTACGCACGGTCTAATTCTTCAGCCGTGAAAATGATTTCTTGGGGGACAATTTCTTCCGGACGAATGCCAGATTCGATACGGTTCATCAGGTCTCCAATGAACCGCGATGGAAAATGTAGGGCCTTCACCACCACATCTATTCGGTCTCGGAGCGCCTCAATCACCTGATAGGTCCCCCCACCCCCATCATCATTGGCCGTAAGATACCAAGCAGCTTCTGGACATTCGTAGATCTGATCCAAAACTTCGGCATAGTTATCGCCCATTAACGTGAGCAATGCCGATTGCGTGCGGGTGGGAATTCGGTTATACTCATCCACTATTTTCACACGCATCCCCAACCACTTCCGCCAAGCAATACGAATATCATCCATATTTTCTGCATTCACCAAATCTTTGGGAAGCGGATTGCCCAACAAGTCGGTTACCGTCATTTCTGGCTGGCCGTGTTGAATGCCCCTGCGAATTTCTTTGATGGAATAGCCAGCCAAAACAGCCATAAGGATGGCACTTGCGGTCTTCCCCCTCCCGGGACCTCCGACAAAAAGGCATCTTCGCCGCACCATTAGGTTGAGTAATGGGATCAAGACAAAACTGGAATAACTTTGTCCAGAAGGTAACATCAGGGTATGTTTTGCATCCCCAAAAACAAACAAAGCGGAAGGCCCATCCTGATAGGATATGTCATAGAATGGACTAATAATGGCGTTATTTACTATCCAAAAATATGCTTGACGAAGCTTTTCATCCATTACAATAACGGATTCACCACTTGATGCTTCTGCCATTGGACCTGCGAAAAGGTCTGCTATATCAAACTTTTTTGAGGGGCGCTCTGCATGTGGATTGGTAGGCGCAGCCGATACTTTATTAAATTGCATGATAAAAGATCTTTTTTACGGTACATTGGCTTGTCTAAAATAAGGCCATCATCCCCAAAATTGTTGAATATGCTGCTGGAAAAAACCCAAAAAGCCGCTCAGGCCCTCGAAATCCACCAAATAAAACGTCATATTTTTTTATGTGCTACTCCAACAAAGTGCAAATGTGCCACCGAAGAAGAAGGACGTGCATCTTGGAATTACCTTAAAAAACGGTTGGATGAGTTGAACCTTACTAAATCGGGTGGAATTTTCCGTACCAAAGCGAATTGTTTGCGCATCTGTCTGCAAGGCCCGGTAGCGGTGGTGTATCCAGAGGGTACATGGTACCACTCTTGCACGCCTCAAGTATTAGAACGCATCATTCAAGAACATCTTATAAGCGGCCAAATTGTGCAAGAATACCTAATTTTGGAAAAACCATTATGATGCCAGACGTACTTTACGAAGACAACCATCTGTTGGTTATCAATAAGCCAGCAGGACTCTTGGCGCAAGAAGACGCTACAGGCGACCTCGATGTGCTGACGATTTGCAAACAATACCTTAAGGAGAAGTACACCAAACCCGGTGCCGTATTCTTGGGGCTTGTCCATCGCTTAGACCGTCCTGCTTCCGGCGTAATGGTGCTTGCCAGGACTTCCAAAGCAGCCTCTCGATTATCCGAGCAAATCCGAAGCCGTACCATTCAAAAAACATATTGGATAATGGTAGAAGGCAAAGTGTCTGGAAATGGCACGTGCGAAGACTACCTATTGAAGGAAGATTCATTTGTCCGGTTGGTAGATGGCTCGCAGGCACGGGCACAGTTAGCCCGTCTTTCGTGGAGATCTCTCAAGGTATTTAGCAAAGATTCTTTGGTAGAAGTAGCATTGGAGACTGGAAGGCCCCACCAAATCCGTGTACAATTTTCTGCACGTAACATGCCTATACGTGGAGACCTGAAATACGGTGCAAAAACCACTTTGCCCGATCGTAGCATCGCACTCCATTGCCGGGTAATGACCTTTAAACATCCTACCCAAGATCAACTCCTCTCTATTATGGCTCCCGTGCCGCAAATATGGGGTCTAGCACTATACGAATAGCGCTACAACCTATTGTTTATCCTTAACAACGTTCCAGTACCCACTCTACCACTTTTTCGATGACATCTGCCCGTTCTGGCTCATTCAATGTTTCGTGGAAAAGCCCTTCCCAAAGGTAGAGGCGTTTGTCTTTTGAAGAGATGGTCTCATAAGCCATTTGACTGCCTCCCGGATCCGTGAGTTGGTCTGCCGTGCCATGAAACAACAAAACGGGAGCCTGTATCTCGGAGAAACGTTGTGAAAAGATTTGCGCCGCCTTCAGGATTTCCGCTCCGGTTCTTGCTCTTATCCCACCAATGTAGTTAAGTGGATCATTTACATAGGCTTGAACCACTTGTTCGTCTCGCGAAAGATGGGCAGCCTGAAGAGGCGAAGTCGCTAATTTTGGGAAAAGGAACCCGATCAAAGGCGCCAGTTTTTGCAAGACTGGTGAAACACTGGGGTGTACTTTGGTTCCTGCACTGCTAAAAATCCAACCTCTTACCTGATCTGTGGGATGATCCAATAGATATTTCATCACCACAGCCCCACCAAGGCTATGGCCCATAATAAATAGTGGGCGTGTACCAATTCGCGCCTGAACCCGTTTCACAACCAAATCCAGATCGTCCACATAATCATCAAAACGATCCACATAGGCCCTTAATCCTTCAGATTTACCATGCCCAAGTTGATCGTAGGCAAATACTTCTATTTGTTGTGTACACAAGTCTCGTGCAAAGGGGACGTAGCGCCCGGAATGCTCGGCAAGGCCATGAACCAAAAGTAAAGCAGCCTTCGCCTTACCTGAATCAGGATGCCAAGACTGCTCAAAAATGCGATTTTTATGTCCGTGAAAATAATCTTGTCTGTGCATATAAAGCCTTAAAATAAAAATAGGCTGCCTACACAGAGATTATTGACTAACGCGCCAACGTCGGGCACCAGATGTCGAAGTCGGTGTAGGAGATACCTCTGGTTGCGGGTGAGGCAAGGTAATGGTTTGCGGCTCGGAAATCAACCGACTTTGGAAACTTGACGGAGATTTTTGTTCCCCGGCAACAGCCAAGGCCATATGCACCACCAACGGACTTGCCACTTCGACAGGCTCCCATTTTTCACCATTAAACTGCCAAAACTGACGACGTTCGTTGTAATGGTCTATTGCTTGGTTCATGGTCATCGTATTCCGGTTATGTCCATTTCCGCGATAATAACTTACATTACCCCAACCATCATAATAAGGTAAACTGGCCCAAGTTGGCGCCGCTTTCCGAATGGCTCCATGTACATCATCCCGCCCAATATAGGACAAAACGCCGCGTTCATGTAATAACAAGATGGTCGCCATATCTTGCCCTTCTGGCTCAAAAGTCAGGTTGGCGCTGGGGTACCGATAGACCATCGGATTAAATGTTTTCCTTAAAAACTGATAACGGCCTGCGGCAGTACTTCCCTTTACCTTAATGCCTGGGTGCATTCGTGTGAAGTTCTTGATCCGCTTAAACGTATGTAAAACTTTATATGATTCTTCGTCGTAGCCCATATCACCAACTTCACCTCGTGCAATAACATCCAGAAATGCCCGTACTCTTGCATCCTCATAAGCCTTTCTCGCCATAGAAACGGTTTTATGTTCGCCAGTGGCCGAGATTTCTGTCCACTTACCCGCTTCGCCAGTGGCACCTGAGATCGCAGGGCTGCTGTGCGCTGGAGGCGCATCCGTATCTACCTCTAATAACTGGCGCTGTTCGTTCACTTCACCAACGGGAGTGGATAATTGAACGGCAAACCGACTTTCTGCTGGTGCGGATGCAGGATGACTTGGCGATGATGAAGCCCTACGGTGAGCATCCGGATTGGCACTATTTCTTGGCACTCGCGGATCATTAGGATCCTGGCTTGGCGTTTCGGATGCGAACGATTTTTTTTCCGTAACTGGCATATGTTCTAAAACAGGTGTTTGCATTCCCAAGCGTGCCTTGGTCCGATATTGTGACCGCCATCCCGGTGCTTCCTGCGTCCCCTCTTGTGCGATGGCCCAAAGAGGTGTCAGTACCAAGAGAAAAGAAAAAAGATAGTGATTCAATTTAATCATTTTGTTTTTGGATTATTGCCGGGCGGTGGCAGATTACCGCCATAAACCGATTAATAGAGTCTTATCAACCCCAAAAGGCTTAAAGACATCATCAATTATTTCCAGTACAATTGGATGGGCGTCCCAAGAGGAATGATGCTAAAAAGTTCATCAACTTCCTCATTTTTAAGAGCAATACACCCTTCCGTCCAATCTCCATTTGTACGCCCCTCCCCGTGAATAAAGATAGATCCACCCAGTTTGGTAGTTGCGGTAGGCGTCTCCCCGATTTCCAAGGCCATTTTGATCCGCTGAAATTCCTTTTGGGTAATCAGGCCATTTTCAAGCCCCCACTTGGCATCCAATAAATTGGGATAACCAATTGCAAGGTTTTTATGGTACTTACTTTTGGTGGATTTACTGGTAATCAGGTATTGTCCTTCAGGGGTGAGTCCGTCTTTAAATTGCCGTTTGGGCAGTTCTGGACTTCGGCCTAAGCTAACCTTGTAACGCCTTATCAACTTATCGCCATCGTAAATATAGAGAATGCGTTTTTGTTTATTCACTTCTAATCGCGGATTCCCTAACGGCTTATCTATCGGCAAGCGGTTTTCTTCTTCCCAAGCAAAGGCTACAAGCCCATCGGGATCCGAAGTGACCGATGTTTGTTTGTCTTGTAAAAGATCACCTATACGGGCTTCCCCGTTTCCTTCCCTTTCTGTCCCACTATACCTAGGGGGAGAAGCGGTTCTCTCGTAGGAATTGCCCTCTATACCAGATCGCCAGTTCCGTCTAAGGGTTGCTTTTGGTTCAATAGGGCTTTCTGTTTTCGTGTCCCTTACAACCATGATTGGCCTTTTTTTTTCTGGCTGTTCGGCATAGACTTTAGGTATTCCCGACTGCACCTCCGCGAACATGAGCAATGTTTCCCCCTCCCTTACTGCATGTTCTTGCCGAGCTTCTACCGTTTTAACGGGCATTAAGGTCGCGGTGACCCGCCAACGGCGGACACTACCAAGGGAATCGGACCCATCGAAGGCAAACGATGACGCGGTGCTCGTTGACATCAACAACAGAATGAAATATCCGTAACGATTCATGGTGAATAACTTTTAAAATTCTTACATCAAAAAGCAGACCATTTTTAAAAAGAATGTGCTTTCCATTTGGGGAAACCCTCTGTACAGTTTATTTTTCAGTCAACAAAATCCCTTAATCTGCATCTTTTTCAATGAATCCATCTTTTTTTCGCCTCAAGGAGCAGATCGCCGAAGTTGCCGATCTAAAAAGCGCAGCCGCCGTCTTAGAATGGGATCAGGAAACCTACATGCCGGAAAACGCTAGTGAAGTTCGCACACACCAGGTGGCCACCCTTAGAAAACTCGCTCATTCCCTCCTAACTTCCGACGAAGCCGCCCTTTTACTCGACGAAGCCCTTCAGTCCGAATATCCATCCAACCCCCATTCCGATCATCATCTCTTGCTGACTACTTGGAAACGGGATATTGACCGTGCACGGAAATTGCCTTCAGAATTGGTTTTCCAAAAAAGCAAAGCCATCGGATATGCAAAGGAAAGTTGGAAACAGGCGAGAATCCATCAAGACTTTAGCCGCTTTGAGTCTGACCTTTCTCGATTGGTTGATTTTGCCCGACAGGAAGCTGCTATTTTGGGCTATTCGGAGCATCCTTACGATGCGCTCCTAGATGAGTTTGAACCGGGTATGACCACCCTGCAAGTTAAAACCCTTTTCGAGGACTTGCGACAGGAACTGATTCCACTGGTTCAGCAAATGACCGCTGCTGCACAACCAACAGACGCATTTTTATACCAAAAATTTGACTCAGCTAAACAATGGGATTTTGGGATGCACGCACTCAAAACCGTAGGATATGATTTCAGCCGAGGCCGTCAAGACTTGTCCACACACCCTTTTTCAACCACTTTTGATATCTCTGATGTCCGCATCACAACCAGGATTCTCGAAAACAACCTGATTTCGGGCATCTTCAGTACTTTACATGAGTTTGGACATGCCCTTTATGAACAACAAGTGGATACTAAGTGGCGCCGGACTTTGGTCGCTGAGGGTACTTCGCTCGGCATACATGAGTCGCAATCGCGCCTTTGGGAAAACCACATTGGTCGTAGTCTCCCCTTTTGGACTGCTATGCTCCCAATTCTTCAATCGTATTTCCCCGAATCGTTGTCTGAGATTACCCTTCAGGATTTCTACCGCGCAATCAACCGCGTTGCGCCTTCCCTTATTCGGGTTGAGGCTGATGAGGTGACTTACCCGCTACATGTATTGCTACGATTTGAGTTAGAAGCAGACCTTATAGAGGGCCGATTAGAAGTGCGGGATTTACCAGAGATTTGGCGGGTAAAAATGCAGTCTTATCTGGGGGTAACGCCACAAAATGAAACCGAAGGGGTTTTGCAAGACATTCATTGGTCTCTGGGCGCTTTTGGATATTTCCCCACTTATACCTTAGGTACTCTGTATGCTGCACAATTTTATGAGCAGGCAGCCACCGCACTAGGTGATCTGGATAATCAGATACAAAAAGGTGATTTTGACCCTTTAAGAAGCTGGCTACGTACCCATATTCATCAGTATGGAAGAGCTAAATCTGCAACAATGCTGGTTCATGACATTACTGGATCAGGGTTAACCACTGCGCCGTGGATCCAATACATCAAGAAAAAGTATGGTGAAATATATGAATTATGAAGCTTATCGCCCTGCCTGTAAAGTAAATTTCCCTGCACGAACCACCGCATTTTCACGAATGGACTCATAATATAAATTATAATCGGCTACGTGATAATTTTTCAATTTCCTTAAAAACCATTTTGTTGCCGGATTTAACCGCAGGGTTGTACGCAAAAAGCCCGCTTCACATTGCGCATCGCTCACTCCGGAAATCAGTTGGTCAAAATTTTGTAGAAGCCCTCCCTTATTCATCGTATGAGGCGTGTATTGTTCGTCTGAAGTCCAAGATAGGGGATTTGTACACAACATTTCTGGTTGTGGTTTGTATGTTTTGGGATAAAAACCTTTCGCATACGTCCGCCATGAAACCACACATCCTATTTCCTCGGAGTACCCGCACGGACGGAGATTATTAAAGGCTGTCTTTTCAACGGGCATCCCCACCAGATAGGCTACAACCAATTGTTTTTGGAGCGATTGGCCATCCACCAATTCTTTTATTAACCGAATCATATGCTGGGTCCCCTGACTGTGCGAAGCCAGTATAAAGGGGCGTCCATGATTCAGATACGCAATATAATACTGGAAAGAGGCCTTGACGTCGGCATATGCCACATCAAGTGCGGCTTCACCTGCAACAGGATTTGCCGTCCCAAATGCAGCAATGTGCGCTTGACGATAGCGGGGAGCAAATACCCTTCCAGCAGCATTTAATGCCGAAGCCTGAAACTTTATCGTCGAATCGTCCACTTCTCTGTTTAATTCTTGATCGCCCACATCGGCATTCCAACGGTAGGGAGCGCCCGGATTTTTGGTGTATATGGTTGGATGGACAAAAAAGACATCTACCTTACTACCCGATTGTCGTTCAGGAAATCGCGTATTTGCTGGATATCCATCGGCACGGTCCTCACGGTCTGGTAATGCAGCCCAATGTTGCCCGTTTTTATAATCTGTTGTAGGTGGGGTTTCAGAACGTCGAAATTCCGATGTATATGTCATATAGCTTGTGCTTTTATAAGCACACCCGCTTTGAACGGTCATCAATCCCATGAAGACAAAAAATATATAAAGACGCTTCATCATTCAAAAAAGGTTCAGAAAGGAAAGACAAGACCCGAAAGGTCTTCAAATCGTGAAATACCCGTCAGATGCGGCAACGGATCAGCATACCCATATGTCGCCTGGATGGTGCGGATACCACTCTGAATGCCTGCGTTGAGTTCCGGCTCCCCATCTGCCAACAAACAAGCCTCGTCGGGAGAAGTTTCGAGAAAGCGAAGGGCATACTGAATAACATCGGGTGCCGGGGGAGGATGGGCAACCATGTCTATCCCAACAATACACTGTATATAGGACTCCCATCCGAGCCACTCTACCCATTGATGCAGAAAAAGTGTAATACGGTTTGCCACTATGGCCAGTTTGATGCCCTTGTCCTGGAAAAATGCAAGGCCCTCTTCAACTCCCGGATAAGGTCGGGCAAAATCGGGGAAAACCACGTCTAAATTTCGACCAAAAAGCATCAAAGCATCCCGACGCTCTTTGCCTCCTGCTGATGGATCCACTAAAAAGGCCGTTTCTCCACCATAACCCTCTGGATTGCCCATCACTTTGCGGACAAACCTCTGATCAATATCTGGCAGTGATCTACGAACCCGCACTCGATTAGCAGCCTCTGTCACAGCAGGTACTGCATCCACCAGGGTTCCATCTAAATCAAAAATAATGAGTTTCGTGGCCATAATGTCCTTTTATGGTGTCCTGATTTTTTCGATTAATTCAGGATCTATTTCGCGCAGCTTCCCATCAAAAAAGGCGATGGTCCGGGCCGGGAATTGTTTTACATGTGCATAATTATGGGTTGCAATCACGATGGTCATGCCTTGTTGGTTCAAGGATACCAATTGCTCAATAATCCCTGTGGCTACGGCAGGATCCAAATTTCCCGTTGGTTCATCGGCAAGCAGGATACGGGGCTCGTGTACAACGGCACGTGCAATACATACCCGTTGTTGCTCCCCGCCCGACAGTTCGTGGGGCATATTCTTGCGTTTGTACGAAAGACCAACTTTGGCCAGTGTTTCTAATGCTTTACGGCGTGCCTCCCGTATGCCATGTCCTTGTGCATATAGGGTAAACGCCACATTTTCTGCTACATTTCGGTCGGGTAGCAATTGAAAATCCTGAAAAACAACCCCCAATTTCCTCCGCAAAAAAGGAATATCGCGGTCTTTTATCTGATTGGAAAAAAAATCATCTACCATTACACGCCCGGTGTCTGGTTTTATTTCCATATAAAGCAACTTGAGCAAGGTACTCTTGCCACACCCGCTTGGACCGATTAAATACACCATTTCTCCCGGTTCTACGCGAAAATCCAAGTGCTCGAATACCGTGCGACGCCCGCCTGTTGGCAACTCATAGGATGCGGAAACATTTTCCAAATCTATCATAATGGCTTAATTATTAGAACATCAAAACAAAACTTAAATAAGGTGCTATTTAGTACCCATCAAGATACATGACCTACGCTATTTTTTGCAAAATCCAGTGGATGCGCTCGGATGCAGTATCTGCAGGTTTTAACGTGGTATCATTATAAGCCGCAAGAAGTACGAAGGGGGTCTGTCGGATCAATTCATGGATTTCTTCGAAGGTATAGGCTTGTTGAATATGGGTTTCATAATAGGTCTGTTGTTGGAAGTTTAGGGTAAATTTCGTGGTGTGGATTTTGCTGACGGGTTCATAATGGCTTTTTCGGATGTAGTGGAACCCGCCTTCCTCGTCTTCATCATCAAAATACGCGGCATTGTTGATGGAATTATGGGGGGTACTCAGGTCAAATACAAATAAACCACCTGCTTTAAGGCCATTATAGACACAGGAAAACAAGCGCATAATATCTTCAGTATGCAATAAATAATTTAGCCCATCTTGGAGCAAAATCATGGCATCTACGGCTTGGTCTAATTTAAAATCGGTAAAGTCCGCTACTTCAAATTGAACAGGGATACCCTCCCATTCTGCTCTTTCTTTTGCAAACCGAATCATATTAGGTGCTTTATCAATGCCCGCCATGGTATAGTCTGCCAATGGCTGGAGTTCAATGGCGAACAATCCGGTTCCACATCCCAATTCAATAACGGTTTCCACATCCGCCGGGCTATGTTTCATCAGTAATTGATGGATATAAACTGCCCATTCTTCATAGTCCACATGAGACATAACCAGATCATAGCCCGCTGCGAGGATTTCATAGGGGGCTGCATCTTGGGGAATTGTTTTTTTTGGTGTCGTATCCATGATTTGAGCGTTTGTACAAGAGCGAAATTACACTTTATAGTTCCATAAAAAAACGGGCAAACAATTTTTGCTTGCCCGCTTCACATAAAACATAGGGATTTACTCTTCAATCCGTTGGTAGTTACTGGATCGCCGTACCACCAAATTCGGTGTAATACACTCTTGTATCCGATCACCATTCCCCCCCGACATCCGTTCTAACAACAGACGCATGGTTTGTTCGCCCACGACCCCCATTGCCTGATCCACACTAGACAAACCCATAAAATCCGTCATATTGATATTGTCGTAGCCAACCAATGCAATATCTTCAGGAATGCGTAATCCGGCCTCATTGATGGCCTTCCAAGCACCCAATGCCTGAACATCACTCGCACAAAAAACCGCCGAAACATCGGGGTGAATCTGGCGTAGTTGCTTCATCGCCTCATAACCCGCCTCTTCGCTGTATCCGGCATTGTCTAAGGTTTCGCCCGTTTGGATGTAGCTCGGGTCAAACGAGAGTCCTGCCTTTTCTATAGACTCTTTATACACCTCGACCCTTGTCTGAGCATTTACATTCCAAGATGCAGCAGCAATCATGCCTATTTTTTTGTGCTGCATGTCGATAAGGTGTTGGAGTGCAGCCCGAACACCAGCCCGATTATCCCACCAGAAACAATCAAAGTGTTCCGACTGAACACCCACGGTCACTACGGGCGTCCGGCTTTGCAACAACCGCTCTTCCAATTGTTCCGACATGGCGGATGAGGCGTATAAAAGTGCATCTACAGACCCTCGATCCAGAAAATCAATCAACCGTTGATCCGGATCTTGAAATCCCATATCGAAAATGAGGATATCCACTAATTGCTCCTGATCAAGGGCACGTTTGACCCCTTTTAGCAAGGCATTATAAAAACGTGTGGTAAAAGAAGGTACAGCGACAGTAATGACCGGAATTTTATTTTTCTGTGCAAGCAGTTTTGCGGTTCGGTCTGGGATAAACTGTAGTTCGTCTATGGCCTTTTGCACCTTTAGACGGGTTTCCTCTTTAACCAATGCACTACCATTTACAACCCTGGAGACGGTCGAAATGGCAACACCTGCTTTTGAAGCAACATCAAAAATGGTGATTTTCTTTTTTAAAGACATGGTTATGGCGGTTGTTGTTCAGATGGTAATCCCGCTCCTTTATCAAAAAGGCTTGCTCCCTTGAAATAATCCTTATTTATGAAAGGTTAAGCGGTTACACAAGATAATTCAGAAACAAGCCAGATACGATTATCAAGCGAATTCGCCTCTTATTTTCACAAGGAATATGCCAAAATCTAAAAACACTTGCTTACTCCAGGCCCCATCCAACTAAAAAAACCTGCCTACAAAAGTAAACAGGTTAGAACTTGGTTAGGCTGGCCGGTAGATATCCCAATTTACTTATTCACGCCACAACTCCTCACAACTTCTCTTGCCATTTGATGGTACAGCCAAAAGCCCGTGTTTTTGTGTCTGGGGCCATTTTCCCTGCAAGTACTGCCTCCAAAGCATTTTTCAAATATGGCTTGGCTTCAGCTTCCTTTTGAGGATTATCGTCTATTCCCCCTACGTAAACCAATTTATCGGTGGCATCAAATAAAAACACATGAGGCGTACGCGCAGCGCCATAGGCACGGGCCAAGGTGGAGCCTACATCCGCCACATAGGGAAATGGGTATTGCTTTTCTTGGGCCTTGGCCTTCATAAAACCTATCGCTTCTTCCGGATAAGCTACAGGATCATTGGGATTTACTGCGATAAAGCCAAACCCTTTGCTTTTGTATAGATTTGTCAGTGAAATAGCCCTCGACTCGTAGCGCGCCACCCAAGGACAAGTATTACACCAAAAGAGAACAACCGTGCCTTTGGCGCCCTTGACCCCTTTTGTAGAAAGGGTCTTGCCATCTACATTTTCCATCAAATGGTCAGCGAGTGGCATCACCGCTCCGATCGCGAGTTCAGATTTAATTTCTGAGGGCACTTGAGGAGCAAGGTTGGCCGTTTGTGTAGGGGGCGCTTTCACCTCTTCCTTACTTATAACAAAATAGTTCACCAAGGCCAATACACCAAAAATGGCAAAAAACAAGATTTTTTTCATGGGGATTGTGTTTTAGGGGTTTTCAAACGATTTATTTTTTCGGCCAGTTGCTCGTAGGTAACTTTGCCTTCCCAAAAATCTAATTGTTCTCCTTTACGGTTATATACAAATGTTGCCGGAACCGCTCCGCTCCACGACTTGTGAAAGGATTGAATAAAGGTATTTGCATCTCCATCAGCCATAAAGGTGCGGTCTTGCACATGTTGTTTTTTTAGAAAGGTGACCACAGCCGACATTTCATCTTCAAAATCCACACTTACAAACATAACGGAAATTTCTTTGGGGTCGCTTTCCGTTTTAAGGCGAATGAAATGTGGAAATTCTTCCACGCAGGGTACGCACCATGTCGCCCAGAAGTTTAGCACTACCAACGAAGCATCGCGCTGCTTGATTTCGCTCATCAAACCTGCATAATCCTTCATTTCGGGTGCAGGCTGGGCTTCTGTTCGGCAAGCAGCAACAAGAAGAATTAAGCCTAAAATATATCTCATATGATACTATTTATTTTTATAATAAAGCAAATTAAAAGAAAACCTAACGGCGCATTTCTCGCCAGACGGGGTATATCTTGGGTTGTTTTTCGAGCCAAGCATCAAAAAAGTTCCAATTTAGCAATCCGTCATCAGAGCGGGGTTCCAATAAGTAAAAGGCAAGGCGGGCTTTTGAACGGTTTTCAGAGAGGTCTAAGGAATACGTTCCGGCAGGGACATCCACTTCTTTTTCTTGATACCGACCAAAGACAGTCCGTTCTTTATGTCCTTGAAAGGCAAAGCGCGTGGTTCTTGTACTGTCTATTTGGAATTCTTGAACCCTCCAGCGTTCCGTTTTTTCTAATGGACGCATGACAAATCCATGTCCTTCCAATTTTTGAAGGATTCCTTTTTGGTCTTTTGGAATAAGATACCGCAGCGGAACTACCTCGGCTTCCTTCGATTCAAAATGCAAATAAACGGGCATTTCTTCCGGCATCCTTACCTCTTTACGCCGCCACATGGTCTCGCCAGTAAAAGGGTGACGTTCTTCAGATATTTCACCAACGAGGATGGTTTCTTTTTTTTCTGATCGGGCAAGTGCAGCCCGTAGTGGCAACGATTTCCCGACCATATCTGCCCCGTCAGCGTTTTGTTTAATCCGAACAATGGTAGAACGATTTTTATAGGCATAATCTGCACAAGCAGTAACAAAAATATGGGTGGCTTTAATCCGTTCCTCAAATGTTGCATAAGAATAAGCCTCACTAAGGATGCCAAACATATTGCGCAGTGCCGCATAATTATTAGAAAACCGTGGACGATGGTCAAAACTATACCATGCTCGTTCCGGTTGACGTGCCGCGTTGGTATAACTGGGGCCAGATTCCGGCAAATTACCGTAATGATAAAATGCCCAGCCGTGGGTTTTTTCTACCGTTTGTGTAACAGACGGCAGCCATTGATCCCGCAACATCCGATCTATCGCAGGATCAACCGTCGGATTTAGTGGCGGTGCATAGGTTAAATGATATGCGTGAACCGAACCATCGGTTGTATGTAAGTCCATCCAGACATGTGGGTTATAGGAATCCAAAAAACCAATCAGCGAACGGGCTTCCGGCGAATTTATTTTCATATGATCGCGGTTCAAATCCAGGTCTTGTGCATTCGGCCGTTGTCCCATACCACCAATAGGGCCAAGCTGCAGCGGGCGATTGGTTAACCGAATACGTTCATTCCCATCTGCATTGTAGATCGGCGCAATCAACAAGACCAACGAATCGGCCCATTTACGGTATTTGCCCGTAGATAACTCGCGTAACAATTGTAACATGGCTTCTTTGCCCTCCACTTCTCCTGCATGAATATTGGCCATAACAAAAAACCGAAGTTTTCCACTTGCCAACACATCTGAGGCAACAGGACTTTTCACCTTCCCCCAAACCAATAACGGCAAGGCCCTGCCCTCCATCGAATATCCCATCGTGGTTTGATGCAGGAGGGCATTTTTGGGAAGTGCATTCAAAAAAGCCATCACGTCTTCGTACCGAGAAGTTTCGGTATATGAAGTCTTTTCAGGGCGATTTAACGGTGCAGTTATGGTCTTAGGACGTTGCTGTCCCCATAGCGATACCGAACTGCCAATCATCAAAACGAGAAAAATAATTCGCAACATAAATTTGGTTTAGAAACAACACAAAATCCGCCAATCAGGATGTGTTATCTTATGGGTTATGGAACAAGGAAAAGGTCGGGGAAAGCAAGGACAATTTATCCTCGCGTTTACTCGAAACAATATAACAACTTAATGAACGATTCGTAAAGGTCTTGCCAATTGGTCGCAAGAAAACGGGTATTGGTCGCAAGAAATCCCCTCATAAGTCAACAAACCCGTATCTACGGCGTAACCTGCTTGTCGTTGTACCGTCTTTAGCTTCAGTTATACAACACTCCTAACCAAACAAGAATCATGAAAACACTCCTACGTGGAATCCTTTTTTGTCTCCCATTTATGGTACTCGGTCAATCGAAAGGGACCATAAAATTCAAAGAGACAGTCAATGTCCGGGTTGAAACCGATGATCCGGAAATGCAACAACGCATGGCCAATATGCCATCCTCCTTCGACAACTATTCTATTCTATATTTCGACGGTCCAAAATCTATTTATGTTGCTGATGCAGCAGAACGCGACAAAGCTGCTCTTTTGGAAGAAAGTCGTAATGCGGGTGCCGAAGGCGGTGGTCGCGGCGGTATGCGGATGATGTTCCGGCGTGGAGGTGCCGATAATGCCTATTATGCAGATCAGGAAAATGGTATTTTTGTGCAAAAAATAGATTTTCTGGGCAGGAAATTTATTGTTACTGATCCCCCAAAAACCTTTGAATGGCAAGTACACGAAGACCAAAAAACCATTCTCGGCTATCAGTGCATCAAAGCCACGTTTGTGGATACATCGGCGGTGGGCGGGTTTCAAATGGCTTTCGGTGGCCCACGTGGCAATCGTAACAACAATGCCCAAGCTACTCCCAAACCAGAACCCCGTAAAATCACAGCATGGTTTGCACCACAAATTCAGGCTTCGGTAGGCCCCAATGAATACGGCCAATTGCCAGGTGCAATTCTTCAATTAGAAATTGGTCGGACGGTTTTTGTTGCCACCAGTGTAGAAATAGACAAGGTGCCTGAAAATGTGATCAAAACACCTGAAGGCGGCCAAAAAATGAACCGCAAAGAGTTTCAGAAAATGAGCGAAGAAAAAATGCGGGAAATGCGCGAATCCATGGGGCCTCCAGGCGGACGTGGGAACGAGGGCGGCAGAACGACAATCCGTATCGGAAATTGATTAAAAGCCCTCCCTTTTTTGGTGAGGGCTTTATTTCTGGCCATTTATTAATAACTGCACGCATGTTGATTTGATTCATCCAATTAGTTACGAACATGAAATCACTTAAATTTATTGTGCTAACTTGTGGCATTCTAATGGGATTAGGAGGCTCCTCTCTGGCCTTTGCCCAAGTTAGTACCTTCAAGGTTTCGGGAACCGTTGTGGATTCGACGAAAACGAAACTAAAACAGGCCTCGGTGTCTGTGCTGAAGATGGGAAACAATGTTTTGACCGGATTTGGCTTTTCCAATGCCGATGGCTACTTCGAAGTGAAGAACATCAAACCCGGTGACTACACCCTCCAGATTACCTATGTGGGCAAACAAACCCTTAGACGCCCGTTTAAAATTGAGGACAAAGATGTGGCTTTAGGAGAACTCTTGCTCTATGATTTTATTGCTGACGCGACCGGAGCTACCATTACCGCAGACCGAAATCCTATCACGGTTAAACAAGACACATTGGAATATGATGCCCGTGCTTTTGCTACCCGTCCCAATGCAAATGTAGAGGAACTGCTGAAAAAATTACCGGGGGTAGAGGTCGCCTCCGATGGAAAAGTGACTGCCATGGGAAAAGAGGTTACCAAGGTATTGGTGGATGGGAAAGACTTTTTTGGTAAAGATCCCAAACAAGCAACCCGAAATTTAGATGCCGACATCATTGAACGGGTCCAGGTACTGGACGAACGCAACGACATGTCGCGTATGACGGGTATTGACGACGGTGAACGCGAACGTGTCATTAACCTTGCCCTTAAAGCAGATAAAAAGAAGGGATATTTTGGTAAAATTGAAGCGGGATACGGGACCGATCAACGTTATGACAACCAATTAAGTGCCAACCGCTTTAACCGAAAAATGCAATTCTCGGTTGTAGGCAACCTAAACAATGTGAACCGTCAGAATTTTACACGGGGCGAAGGAATGTCGGTATCGGTCGGTGGTGGCGGGGTTCGCATGGCTACTAACTTTACCAGCGGAAACAGTTCCGGCCTGTCCACCACACAATCTGGCGGGGTTAACTTCAACTATGACTTCACGAAAAATCTCAAACTTAATTCAAGTTATTCTTATGGCTCGGTACTAACTGAAACCGAACGCTCGGCCAACCAGCAGCAACTTTTAGGTGCCGGGAATAGTTTCCGCCTCAATGACGAGAGCCTGCAATCGGAAGAAAATAATAGTCACCGCATTAATGCCCGCATAAATTACAATCCTTCTGAAGGACAAGAATTGATCGTCAGAAGTTCCCTGAGTCTTAGTGACGGTGAATTAGGTTACAGTGCCGTCCAAAATACATTTAATGCGACGGACGAAAAAAGCGTCTATGGAACGAGAAAAGAAGATGGGAGCACCGACGGAATGCAAAGTTCTGTACAAGTAACGTATCGTCAACGTTTAGGCAAAGTCGGTCGCAACTTGGTCTTGAACGGACAGTTCAGCAACAACACGTCGGACAAACTTTCGTTCCTTAAAACATTGGATCAATACTTTCTGCCTGTGAAGCCCGATGTGTTATTAGACCAAGAGCAAAGCAGTGCATCGGATGTGGTAAATTATCAAGGAACCGTTACTTATACCGAGCCACTCTCGCTTAAGTCTATTCTGGAAACCAGTTACACATACCGCAATAACCAGAATGACCAAGACCAGCAGGTATTTGATCTGGTAACAGGACAAAGAACCATCAATGAATTGCTCACCAACCTTTACAACAACGATTATCAATATCATACGGCGGGAACGCGCTACAACTACCGGGCGTCAACATGGAATGTCAACTTCGGGGTGAAGGTTCAGTCATCGCAATTAGAGGGCATTTCTCAAAAGAACCCTACGGTAGAAAAAAACTTCCTGAACTTTTTGCCGGAACTAAACTTCAATTTTAATGCACCACAAAGTGCTAATGTACGCATAAATTATAGTACCCGTGTTCGGGAACCTTCCGTGCGGGAACTCCAGCCAGTAGCCGATAACCGCAACCCACAAAACGTTTATATTGGTAATCCGAACCTGAACAATGAATATGCGCATAACCTGAACCTAAACTTTTTCAAGTTCGACATGTTCACCCAAACCAATATGATGGCTTTTGTGAATGCAAGTTATACGCTCAATAAGATCACGAACGAGCAAACCATTGGCGAGAACTTTAAACAAACCACGACCCCATTTAACAGCGACAAAGAAAACTGGTCTATAATGGGATTTGGAAATTACGGCAAGCCCATTCGCCCGCTAAAAATCAAGTATAGCCTCAACCTGAGTTCTCGTTTTGGCCGTAGCTATACGCTAATTAATAAAGCCGAAAACCAAACCAACACCCTAAATAACAGTGTGGGATTAAGTTTGGACAATATCCGCAAGGAGACCCTAGACATTCGGGTAGGTGGTCAGGTAGCACAGAGTATCAGCCGTTATTCTCTGAATACCGACCAAAACCGCAATTACCTGACGCCGTCTATGAATGCAGACCTTAGTTTGTATCTTGGCAAGGCAAAAGAATGGACTTTAGGCTCCAACTTCCGATACACACAGTATCCCGCATCTTCTTTGGCCGAGGCATCCTCTACTTCTATTTTGGAAGCCCGGATTTCGCGCCGGATTCTGAATGATAGGGCTTTAATCGAATTGGCTGGTTACGACTTATTGGATCAGAACTCCGGCTTCAACCGAACAGAAGCCACCAATGTCATCACAGATGAGACCGTAAAAACTTTGGGAAGACATATTTTGATGCGCTTTACTTATTCTTTCCGAACGTTTGGAAAATAAACGCCATCGAAACATTCATCTATAAATGTCAAAAACCAATCCCGGACAAATGTGGATTGGTTTTTGGCATTATAAGTAAATTGGACTCTTTTCAAATGTACAAGTTTGTGTTCATAAACGTGCCCTCTTTCCACTATTTGTCGGTTTACACTTCCAATTTTTCACGGTCTTTAAAACGCTCAATGGCCAATTCTATGAGATGGGTAATCAATGTCTGATATGGAATACCGGTGACCTCCCACATTTTGGGGTACATGGAAATAGACGTAAAACCAGGCATGGTATTTACTTCATTAATAAATACTTCGCCGGTCTCACGATTCATCAAAAAATCCACCCGCGAAAGTCCTGAGCCATCAATGGCACGGTAGGTGCGGACGGCTAACTGCCGGATATATGCCGTTTCCTCATCGGTCAAGGGGGAAGGAATCAACAATTTGCTATCGTTGTCTGCACTTCCAAGGTATTTGGCTGCATAATCATAAAACTCATGGTTGGGCACAATTTCTCCTGGAACCGAGGCCTTTGGATGATCATTCCCAAGGACACTTACTTCAATCTCTCGAACATTCGGTACCGCTGCTTCAACTAACACCTTTCGGTCAAAACGAACCGCTTCTGTAATCCCTTTTCGCAGAGCATCCCGATCTATGCACTTGGAGATGCCCACACTAGATCCCATGTTAGGAGGCTTGGTGAAAACAGGGTACCCCAGCGTGGTTTCCACCTCGTCTAATACGGTTTCCGGCTCTTGTTCCCACCGCGAGCGCAAACAATGCCAGTAGGGCGAAACTGGAATATTATTCGCTCTCATAACATCTTTAAAAACAATTTTATCCATGCCTACAGCCGAAGCCAATACCCCCGCTCCAACGTAAGGAACATGCGCCATCTCCAACAATCCCTGCATGGTCCCATCCTCGCCATAAGGCCCATGCAACACCGGAAAAAGCACATCAAAGGCTGCTAATTCCTGCGTGGTCGGAAGCATAGACGCAGCCTCGGCCACAGATACAGGGACTTCTGAACGTGCATGGGCGGCAACAAAATCCGCAGGCAACATGTGTTTATCCGCCAAAGCCAATAAAATGGAGAGGGCTTCGGGATGAATGATCCACTTGCCTGTTTTGGTAATTCCGACGGGAACCACCTCAAATCGTTCCTTATCCATCGCTTGGATAACCGATTGTGCCGAGCGAAGGCTCACTTCGTGTTCGGAGGAACGCCCTCCCATGACCACACCAACGCGAATCTTTCTATACATAACACTCCGTGGACACCAAACCAGTGCCCTGTTTAAGATCCAATAAAAGGTACAAAACCACGAAACAACCTAAGGTAGTCGTGATGCAAAGTAAGCCAACCGCCTGTAAAAAGCCATCCCTCTCTACAATTAAAATCATGAAATATTTACCTCGATGGTTTAGTCGTTATTTGAGGCACATATGTTGCAACCTTGAGGAAATCAAATCCTAAAACCATACTGCGCAATAGGAGAATTAAACACAAAGGAAAAAATGCAGGGTGCAAATCTTGCGGTACAATTCCCCAAAACAATAGGAATACGCAGATCAGTAAACAATTTATTTGTGCATAGCGCTTGATAAATGTACCTACAGAACCAATGGACAAAGCTACCCCCGCCAGCACATGTGTGGGCAATAACCAGGCCACGTTCCAATTATCCGGCGTAACTTTATGATCCGTAAAAAACCATAAGAAGACAATAAGACATCCGATTAAGCCGGAAAACAAAAACAGAAAAGCATCTATGCCTTGCCACTTGAGTATGGTTGTTTGTGTCCTGAATGACATCATCATTTGCAAGAGGAAGGCGATTAAAAGTCCCCACGCCAGCCAGGTGGGTAAGTCTAGTGCTGATGGACGCAAAGGCTCTGGTATCAAAATCATCTCAGAAGCCACAAAAGAAACCTTTTGGCCTTGATGTGAAATGGTCGCTTTTCCAACTGCTTGCCTAAGGTATTCTGGTAAAAACATTACTTCTCTCCGCGTCGCGATCCGATCTGTTTTCTGCCCCAGAATCAGGTCTATACCAAACTTTGCCCAACGTTTATCATCTAAAGCCTCATCCAACAGCACCCGAAAGGTCTTCTGGGGATTAGGCGTATTTCCCCACAGGAAAGCATCCCCAAAAGCACGCTCAAAAAGATCTCGGGGTTTGGTGGCACAATTATCAAAGAAAAAGTCATATCGGTAATAACGGTTTTCAGGTTTGTAATTTTCTTGAACCAAGTCAAAAAGTACTTTCTTTTGTTCGGAAGACAAGTTTAAGACTTGCTCCCGAACGCCCCGTTTTTCTATATCTCGGTAAGTCCACATAAATGCCTCAAAAGATTCAACCGCCAAAACATAATCCAATTGACCACGCAGAAATTTCAAGTAAAATCCCGGGGTATTAAAATCAAATGTTCCATAATTAAACACGATATCCAACCCACGTTTTTCATCTTTAAAGCGTAACCCTGTGTGCCCAAAAGCACTGTACAAGGCATCCCCTTCCGAGACCGTGAGCAAAGAGATATGCGCATCATCCGAGAGCGGGATCGGCTGAGAGAAAAGCCCAACAGGTGCAAAAACGAGGCCGGAAACCATCATAAATACTTGGTAAAACAACCGAACAAAGGACATCAAACTCGTATTTTAGGGGATAAAAAGGGAAATCCATCAAACGTAAACCAACTGGTTTTGGAAAAAAGCATACTTGCCACAAAAACATTTGAGGCGCTCCGGAGCGTCATCACCGACCCTGTAACGGAATTGCAATATACAAATCCGTTTGAGTTATTGGTTGCCGTTTTGTTATCTGCACAATGCACCGATGCACGTGTAAACTTGGTAACACCTGCCCTTTTCCTCCGGTTTCCAGGCCCGGATGCCCTTTGCGCCGCTTCTCCCGATGAAATATTACCTTATATCCAGTCGGTTACTTTTCCCAACAACAAAGCCGCCCACCTTGCAAAATTAGGGCGTGTCTTGATGGAAAAACATGGGGGGAACATCCCAGCATCGGTGGAGGAAATTGAAAAACTACCCGGATGTGGTCATAAAACAGCCGAAGTGGTGGCATCGGTGGCATTTGGAATTCCAGCATTTCCGGTAGATACCCATGTTTTTCGGGTTTCTAATCGTATTGGTTTGGCTTCTGGAAAAACCGTAAAAGAAGTAGAGATACAACTCAAAGCCTTATTCCCGAAGTCCGAATGGAGTGAAGGACACCATTTATTAATTTTGCATGGAAGATACACCTGCAAGGCCCAAAACCCACAGTGCTCCTCTTGTGTCTTGGCCACATGGTGTAGGTATAAAGCCCAAATGGATAAACTCCCCGCTGTACTTCTTGGTTTGAAACCTAAACTGGGGACTTATTATTGCACCAATTGTCATCAATATTGTAACCAATTTGTTCCTATAACCGATGAAAACGGCTTAGAGCAAGGATCATGTCCCCATTGTGGTTCGGTTTACTTGCACCATGCCAAAACGGGGAAGACAACTGTCAGAATTCAAGATTTTCGGGTCTGACCTTATGTCATGGCCATCATCTCAACCACTTATATATTATGAACAAGCATATTCTTATCATTTTGGATGGTTACGGAAAAGCCGTTGATCCTACTGTCAGCGCCATAGATGCCGCCCAAAAACCTTTTATAGACCATTTGTTTGCCACGTATCCGAACAGCACCCTCGAAGCTAGTGGATTGGCCGTAGGGCTGCCAGACGGCCAGATGGGAAACTCAGAAGTAGGGCACATGAACCTCGGTGCCGGAAGGGTGGTCTATCAAGATATCACACGCATTGATAAAGAAATTAAAGAAGGAGCTTTTTATGACAATACTGTCCTCAAAACAGCCATGTCTCACGCCAAAAACAAGGGTACCAACCTGCATCTGATGGGGTTGTTTTCCGATGGCGGGGTACATGCCTCTAATACACACCTTGTTGCCCTCTTAGAAATGGCAAAACGCGAAGGTCTTTCGCAAGAGCAGGTAAATGTACATTGTTTCACCGATGGACGAGACACTGACCCCCAAGGTAGTATAGACTATATGTCCGAATTCTTAAAAGAGGCCGCACGCATTGGTGTCGGGAAGGTCAGATCCATCATTGGAAGGTATTATGCCATGGACCGCGACAACCGCTGGGAACGTACCGCGCAAGCCTATGATTTATTGGTACATGGCTCTGGAACAAAAGTGGATGACCCCATCGCAGCCCTGCAAGAAAGCCATGCGAATGGGATTACAGATGAATTTATAAAGCCCCTACTGGTGATGGATGAAAACCACCGAAGCCCACGAATCGCCCCCGGCGATGCGGTTATTTGCTTCAACTTTCGTTCAGACCGAATGCGTCAACTCTCTCGGCCTTTCCTCTTTGAGGATTTTTCTGGATTTGTAGCAGATTATTTAGAAGACTTGTTTTATTGTTCATTTACGAAATACGATAATTCCTTTACCATACCGATCGCATTTCCTAAAATTGATATTGTATCCCCCTTGGGTGAAGTGGTTTCCCATGCAGGATTCCGGCAATTACGCGCCGCAGAAACCGAAAAATACCCTCATGTCACCTTCTTCTTTAATGGGGGCCGAGAAACACCCTTTGATGGAGAAGACCGCATTTTAGCTCCCTCGCCCAAAGTACCCACGTATGACCTACAGCCCGAAATGAGCGCCCTCGAACTGGCGGAAGCCGTCTCAAAAGCCCTCAAGGAAAATGAATACGCCTTGGCCGTACTCAATTTTGCCAATCCGGATATGGTTGGTCATACGGGCGTCTTTGAGGCTGCCGTAAAAGCCATCGAAACCGTAGATACCTGCACAAAATTGGTGGTCGAAACGGCCCTACAGAACGGCTATACCGTCGAGATTATCGCCGATCATGGTAATGCCGATAAAATGCGTAATGAAGATGGAACGCCCAATACCGCACACACAACCGCTTTGGTTCCACATCTCATCATCAAAGAGGGCTTTCAAGGCCCGATACACCCTGGAAAGTTGGGCGACATTGCTCCGACGATCCTCCACATCTTGGGCCTGCCTCGTCCGGAAGTGATGGATGGTGAAGTATTGATTTAACAAATGGCTATTTTTTAAGGAAGTGTTTCATTTTTTATTCCAATTGAATATCTTCCGACTTATACAACTGACCTATAATTCCCAAAATAACAGGAGCATAACCATGAGCTTATTTGATAACCTAAAGAATATGGCCGAAAGCGCACTCGAAAAGGGCAAAGAACTTGCAGGTGATGCAATGGAGCTGGCACAAGAAGGTCTCGAAAAAGCCAAAGATATGGCTGGAGATGTGGTTGAAACCGTACAGGATGTTGCAGGTGATGCCATCGAAAAAGGCAAAGAACTTGCAGGTGATGCGGTCGAAATGGCCCAAGATGGGTTTGAAAAAGCCAAAGATGTAGCGGGCGATGTTGTGGAAACCGTTCAGGACAAAATCTCGGATTTGACGGGCGGTGGAAAAGACGAAGCCCCAAAAGCGTAAGTAGATCCAACACCAAAATAAAAACGGGGTGGCGAAATCTTTCACCCCGTTTTTTTTGATGCCTAATGTGATCCTGAAGTCGAACCTTTGTCTTTCCAAGACGCCAACGTACCCAACTGGATTTTATCCAAAGCTTGGTGCAAAACCTGTAAAGGCACATTGTCGCCCGATACTTTTACAATGAAACGGTCTGCAACCACAAGGTCCAATTCACCCGTCTGGGTGTCTGACCGGTATTTTTCTCGCCCCGGATACCCTTTTATCGTGGTGGTTCGCTCGGTGGTCGTCCCATTTTCCCGATCAAGTTGGGCATACAACCATCCTGCATGGACCGCCTTGACACTACGGAGACCTCCTGAATCGTAGAGGTGCATTTTAATTTCACCACGCTTACCTTCATAAAAGGCATGGGCTTTAGATAAACCATAGCCCAAGATTGCAGTGCGTTCTCCTCCGGCATCCACACGGGCATAAACCCCTAACTTTTCTGGAAATAGGGTTTTTAGTTCACGAAAATCTATAGGCTCCGGACGCCTAATCATTTCTTTAAGGTCTTTTTGCGCTTGCTTCACTTCAGGGGAAACCTCTTCCCCCATTCGTTGGGCTTCCTCAGCCAATCTCTTGGCTTCGTCCGTAGCTTGCCGGGTATCCTGAATCACCTGACGCGCTTCTTGCCGTTCGGCCTCGGTACATCCCCCAATAACAAGCAATAAAAAACCTAAGAACAATAACGGGTATTTCATGGGTTCAACAATTAGAGTGAAAAAAACATTTGTCTGAATACGGCTCATCGCTTTGTCTGGTTGCGCTTTCGGTATGGAGAATTTACAAATCCCTTTAATGGGTATCTAATCACCTAAAAAGGATTTCCCTTGTTTATAGTTGTAATCAGGCCATACCCTCTTTGAGAATAGTTATGTCTGGATTTTGTCTTGCTTTTAGGTCTTTATTCTATAAGGTAACATGGTTCATAACCAGAAATGCTTTAATAATTTTGTTTCAATGGTGGTATGGACACCAAACCGATCCAAATTGGGTATGATCACAAACAAACCAAAGATGCTACCAAGTTTTATAATAACACCTATAAAGCACTTTGCGACTATAGGCATTGCATTTTCGGTCTTACGTTTTCGCTTACACCATTTCTTTTCCTAAATTGTCTGGGCCTCAAAAAATGAATCTATTGCTGCAAAATTGTTTTGCGTTTCCTATATCTATGATGTGGCCCCCCTTCAAACCAACCCTCACATGGTGCGTTTAGGCCAAATACATTCCCTATGGTTGATCTGGTTGTTCGCCTTACAACCGAACTCATTGGTTGCACAAGCTGCGCCCTATATTTTTGAGCACCTTACCATTGAACAGGGATTGTCTCACAACACGGTATATTCGGTTTTACAAGATCGTTTTGGCATGATGTGGTTTGCAACACACAATGGTCTAAATAAATATGATGGCTATGGATTTAAGGTTTTTAATACCTCTTCTAAAACCGATCCCGCTTTTGAAGGCCGGATTATCACAACGCTTTTGGAGGATCGGAATGGACATATTTGGGTAGGTACACAAAATCGTGGGGTTAACATTTTAGACCTACACAGCGGAAGATTTACAGCTTCTAGAAAACACCCCCAACTTTCGGCACTTTCAGATACATGGATTACACGCTTGTTTGAAGACAAAAAAGGCTGGGTGTGGATTACAACCATTGGAAAAGGCATTTTTGCATACGACCCAGATAAAAAAGAATTGCATGCCTTTAATCGCGCCAATAAAAAATTGACAACGGATCATGCGTTTGACCTTACCCAAGATGAACAAGGTCACATTTGGGTAGTTACGGATAAATCCTATCTTTCTCGGTTTCATGCAGGTACCAAACGCTTTACGGCGGTAACATTAGGTTCCCCCCATACGATCGAATTATTGGGCTACCGAAAGGTAATTCGTGCCCAAAAAGATGGCACCTTGTGGATTGGAACAGACCGTCAGGGGCTATTTAAATTTCGTCCGGCGACGGGTGCTTTAGATCGTTTTCCTTTGGAAGCCGCTGGTATTTCGTACAACGAAGTGCGGGACATAGACTTTGCGAAAGATGGAACGATTTTGGTTGCAACCGACGGTGGCGGGTTATACTACCTGCGTGCAGGCTCAACTCGTTTTATGAACCAAACGAAAAACGTTACCCGTCCCGGCAACCTGAACACCAATGCCCTATATGATATTTTTGTCGCCAAAGACCAAAATATCTGGATCGGCTCCTACAATGGCGGCATCAATGTCCATAAAGCACGCAAGGTGCGCTTCGACCATTTTGCCCATACAGGCTTTGTACAAGGTGAGTTGAGCCATTCATCTGTTTTGTGCTTATTAGAAACCCGAAAAGGAGAAATTTGGATTGGCACCGATGGTGGAGGTCTTAACCGTTTTAATCCTATCACCCGCACATTCAGCGCATTTACGCACCAACCCACCAATCCGTCTTCGTTGTCCGGAAATGTCGTAAAATCTTTGTATGAAGCACCCGATGGCAAAATCTGGATTGGCTATTTTGGGCGAGGTCTGGATGTCTTGGATCCTATCACAGGGAAAGTTACCCACTTCCAAACCAGTCCCGATGTCCCCGCATCCATCCATGATGGCAATGTCTGGAGTATATCGGGTAGTCCGGACGGGCATATTTTTATCGCTATTCTGGGAGATGGGCTTATTGTCTATGAACCAAAATCAAAAAGCTTTACCCATTATAAAGCAGGTGCGTCCAATGCCCAAAATCTCCCGACCAATGACCTCATGTATGTCCGGACAGATACAAAGAACCGTGTTTGGATTGGAACCAGAGACCAAGGATTGGTTTTGTTTATGCCGAATTCGGGCGAGTTTAAATCTTTCAAATCAGATCATAGTAAACCCAGTGGCCTAAACGGAAGTGAAGTACGGACTGTGTTTGAGGACCGAAAAGGGCGCATTTGGGTCGGAACCGAAGACGGTGGCCTCAATTTATGGAAAGGAGGAAACCAATTTTGGAAAGGGGATTCACCAAGGGGCTTGTTATCTGAAAGCGTGATGGGTATCCGAGAAGACCCGAAAGGGTATCTTTGGATTAGCACCCTTTCAGGACTTGCACGACTCAGCCCACAATCTGGTACCATCGAGAACTTCAACTTTCACCACCATACACAAGCCAACCAATTTAACCAAGCCGCCATTCTTTTAAGCCGAAGTGGTCAATTAATGGTTGGAGGAATTAATGGCCTCATGATGCTCAACCCCGAAGAGGTAACAAAGTCCGAACTTCATCCACAAGTCCGAATTACAGAATTACGGGTATTTAACGACTCGATTCTACCGGGAAAAGGACCAAATGGGCGCGTGATTTATCAGGGTCGGCTGGAAAGTACACCGACTATTTTTTTGTCCTATCTTGATAATGCGTTCTCCTTAGATTTTGCAACTTCCGACCTCAGCGAACCGCAGAATAATCGGTTTGAATATATGCTGATAGGGTTTCATAAAGAATGGCAGCAACTGGAAATTCCAAGACATTCTGTAAACTTTACTAACCTTGAGCCGGGCAATTACACTTTTAGGATAAAAGGGACCAATAGCATGGGGAAATGGAGTCCACACGAAACCTCTCTTATCATCCACATTTCACCTCCTTTTTGGAAAAGCACTCTATTTCGGATCTTCGTTTTTTTATTATTTGTCTGGGCATTCTGGCAAAGTTATCGTTTACTGCTAAACCGTCGGGAGCGCCATCTTAGGCAACAAATGATAGAGTCGGAGCGGGCTTTGCTGCAACTTAAAAATGAGAAGTTGGCCTCCGACCTCGCAGCAAAAAGCAATCAATTGGTATCCATGAGCTTACAAATGGCACATAAAAATGATTTCCTGAACAAAGTAAAAAAAGAACTTAAAGAAACGCCCCCGGATGCACAAGAAGCTTCGCCATCACTACATGGACACGTTATTAAACTGATAGACGCAGAGGTTCGTGGCGAAGACTTTTGGGAACGGTTTAATGCTTTTTTTGAAGAAACCAATAGCGCTTTTGCACAAGAACTCCGAAGGAAACACCCCGACCTTTCTGCCAATGACCTTCGTATTTGTTCACTCATGCTTATCAATGTTAACACAAAAGAAATGGCTTCTATTCTTAATATATCTCCTAAAGGTGTGGAAAAAAGCAGGTATCGGCTCAAGAAGAAACTCGGACTGACGCCTGAAGAAGACCTTACTCTTTACTTAAAATCCTTTGCCAACACACTAAATTCTACATCTTAGCCTATTCTAAAAAACAATATTCACCGAATCTCAAAGATCAATTGCTTAAAAAAATAGCCGGAGCAAAACCCCGGCCGATTTTCAGTCCTCTATAGTGTACCTTTATTGTACACCCCGGTCTTTCCATCCGACCAATTGGCTGGTATTAACGGAGGCAAGCGCGGCTTTTAATTCTTCTGCGGTAACCTTTCGGCCATCCACCGTAACCACAAAGCGTCCACCGATTAGTGAGGATACCTCGCCGTCTTGGTTGGTTTGGTTGTATTTTTCGAGGCTAGGGTTTCCATTTATTTTGGTGGTACGTTCGTAGCCATTAGCATCTTCGCGTTCAAAATTATTGTTGATCCAAGCAAAACCAAGCATTGCAAAGCCTTTCATATTGCCCGTGTCCGTAATTTTGATAGAAATAGATTTATCGCCATTTTCGTAACGCGCCCCGGCATTCGAGATATTAAAACCCATCATACCCACTTTTTCGCCCTCTAAATCACTTTGGGCAGCTCCTGCCACGCTTGCTGGTAGAACCGATTGGAGGTCTTTAAAGGGTATAGGATCCACATTTTGGGTTTTGCCGTCTCCGTTTTGTGTGGCAGAAAGTCCTTCAAGTGCTTTTTGGGCTTCTTTTGCCGCCGATTGTAAATCCTGTACGGCAGGTGTGGTTTCTTGAACCGTTTTTTCGGCTTCGCTGCCACAGCCCACAAGCATGAATACAAAGAAGGTCAGTACAAATTTTGAAATGATACGCATGGTCGTCTCCAGCTGGTGATGAGAATCGTGATAAAAGAAAGTACAAATATTTTACCGCCAAAAGGCAGATTATATATAACTTATTAAACGGTTAATCTTTTGACAAAAGACCATTTGCTTATTCTCTTCTTGGTTTTTTCTTTTCTTCATCATAACAACCAAAGCCTCATAATCCAACTACAAGCCAATATTACGTTTGAAGGCGCACCCCAGTTCAACCATAGAATCGGTTTTGGCAATACCGGGAAGGGTGTCAATTTTATGATACAAAATCTCACGCATATGGCTATGACTTTTTGTCACCATACGAATGTATAAATTATAACTTACTCTTATATAAAAATACTCAGTTATTTCTGGTATATTTTTAAGCGCTTCAATCACTCGCTCGGAGTCTGCATCTTTTTCGAATGTCAATCCTGTGAAGGCGGCCCAATCATAGCCTAACTTCTTCTCATCCAGTACGGGTTTGATACCAACGAGTACACCTTGTTCTATGAGTTTATGCACCATAGTATGGGAGATGCCCAGCATAGTGGCAATGGAGGAATGTGGCATTCGGCCATCGGTTTCTAAGCAATGCAAGATTTGTACATCAAACGTATCCATTTTTCAATATGATTTTTTTGACATTTTTTTATTCAAAAAAGCGTATTCAAATCTAAATTTTAAAATATTTTAAAATCATTATCCATTTTTTCTGCATTTTATTTTTACATTATGGTATCTTCAATGTTTCAACCCCTTAAAGCAGCCCTCATGAAGACCACAGCTTTCCATTCCGCCAGTCATTATATCGCATTAGAAGACCGTTACGGTGCGCACAATTATCACCCGCTTCCGGTTGTGCTTGCACGTGGAGAAGGTGTTTTTTTGTGGGATCTGGAAGGCAAGCGGTACTACGACTTTCTTTCGGCTTATTCTGCGGTCAATCAAGGGCATTGTCATCCTCGCATTGTGGGTGCATTGATTGAACAAGCGCAAACACTAACTCTTACTTCGCGAGCATTTCACCATAATTTATTAGGGGAATTTGAAGCATTATTAAGTAAAACATTTGACTACGATAAAGCCTTGGTGATGAATTCTGGTGTTGAGGCCGTAGAAACCGCGCTCAAACTTTGCCGAAAGTGGGCTTATACAGTGAAGGGTATTCCTGAAAACGAAGCCATCATCATGTTTGCTGAAGACAACTTTCATGGCCGAACACTTTCCGTCATTTCGGGATCAACCGATCCGAGTAGCCGCACGGGTTTTGGGCCACATATGGAAGGCATTGCACACGTTCCCTACAACGACTTGGCGGCATTAGAGAACCTATTACGCGATGAACCACACATTGCCGGATTTATCGTAGAACCCATGCAAGGCGAAGCGGGTGTCGTGGTTCCAGACGAGGGATATCTTAGGAAAGCTTCCGAAATTTGTCATGCACACGGTGTTTTATTCATTGCAGACGAGGTTCAAACAGGAATTGCACGTACTGGAAAGCTCTTGGCGACTTGTGGAAATTGCACCTGTGCCAAAAGTTGCGAAAATCAGCCCGAAATTAAACCCGATATTCTTATTTTAGGCAAAGCCCTTTCTGGCGGTGTGATGCCTGTCTCGGCGGTTCTGGCCCGCGACGAAATCATGCTTACCATTCGTCCGGGAGAGCATGGTTCCACCTTTGGTGGGAATCCGCTTGCTTGTGCGGTTGGTATGGCGGCTTTACAGGTGGTGGCTGACGAAGGCTTGGCGGAAAAAGCAGCACATCTCGGCGAGGTTTTCCGTGAGGGTCTTCTGGAAATAGCCACTCGTCACCCATTGATCCGATCTGTTCGTGGCAAAGGGCTATTAAACGCTATTGTGGTGAATTGTGAAGAAAGCTCAGATCTCGCCTGGCGCCTCTGTCTTGCATTTAAAAAGCATGGGCTTTTAGCCAAACCGACGCATGGCAATAAAATCCGACTGGCCCCACCCTTGGTGATTACCGAAGAACAAATTCGTGACGCTTTACACATCATCGAAATGTCTATTGCTGAATGTCATGAATAAAGCGCATTTTGGGCTTCAACCAACTTTGCCCCATTCATCATACGACCCTCCTGAAGGTAATTTGTTTGCCCCAAACTACCCATAAGAAAAAGGATGGGCTGACTAAAGGGTTTAAAGGAAAATAATTCGGCACTAAGCGATCTTGTGTGAAATGCAGGCGTTATAGCCGACCAAGGGTACGATAGCAACGAGTTCGCGGCTATAAACCACATCCACACCTTAGAGGCCGTGCCAGTCATTCCGAGAGCCGTTGTAATCGTAAACACCTCCGTGAACATGACAAAGAACGCTATAAGGATCGGCATAAAGTCGAAAATTACTTTAATCGTATCAAGCATTACCGACGGATTACCACTCACTACGATAAAAATATGAAAACTACATGACTTTCTTGCATCTGACAGCAACTCCGCAATGGTTAAGATAATCTTAACAAATTATTAATTTTTTATATATGTGTATAAATAACATAGTTTTGTACTTTTACATAAATTTGCAACTAAACAAAGTACTCATAATTTTCCTTAAATCTATTGACCTTAAATGTAAGGTAACTATTTAGCACCCCCTCGATTTTAATGCTGTCACGTTCGTCAAAATCTTTTTTGCTACAATTTGAGAGATTTGACGCACCACAATCGATTTCTCAGGGGTTGCTTTGTTCGAAAAACACCCAATTTAGGAGGGTGCTAAGTAGTTACAATGTAAGTGAGGTAAAACCTTATGAAAATAAGTGAGGTAAAACCTTATGAAAACAAAATTTATTCGGGGGTTATCACTTTTTGTAATCCTATTCGGTGCCTCTTTTCTTTCTTTTCAACCTGCAATCTCATCAGTAGCAGCAGAGTGTACCATCAGCAAATCTTGTGGTGATGGAATTACGATTTCATGCAAAGCTGCAAACGGTGGCGAATGTAGATCATTTGGAGACTGTCTGGTTTGCAAAGATTCAGGGCCAGAAGTAAGAGCTTGTTGTGAGTAAAAGATTGTTGTAGGGTATGATTTTTTGTCTTTGACAATGATCCAAAACGAGATTGCGTGATTTATGTACCTTGATTGAACGTGAGTTTAGACTTGTCGATGGTGGCGAATGCAATCGCATATCTTGAACTCACGTTCATCGTTTAAATGGGAGGTAAACCAATGAGAACAAAAATTATTCGAGGATTGTCTATTTCATTAATTTTACTCGGTGCGATTTTTCTTTCTTGTCAGCCTGTTCTTAAGGTCACGGAAACAGCAGAATGCTCTCTTAGCAGAATTTGTAGCAATGGCGTTACTGTTTCATGCGAGACGAAGCAGGGTAAATGCAGTACGACTGAAAAGTGTGTGGTATGTACAGAAGAAGCAGGGAAAACATCTAAAGCATGTTGTTGATTGAACACGCTTTAGCCATTTAAACCAATCAACAATTTGAAGAATTGCCAAACATATAGAAGGATCCCATGAAGAAAAGTAATTACTTGACGGATATTGTGTTAATTATATGTGCCATTATTATCACTGCATTGGTCGTCCGTAGAGAGTTTTTTGCTCAAAATGAAGTACCCAAAGCGCCTGTGAAACCTATTTTAGTGAAAGGGATTGCGCAGAAACTGGGTATGCATCCTGATCCTGAAAATAAAATTAAGATTATCGAATTTATGGATTATGAATGCCCCTTTTGTCGTGAACAAGAGAAGGTTCTAAAAAAGGTTGTTGCAGCATATCCTGATAAAGTTTCGATTCATCGGTATCATCTTCCGCTTGATAAAATCCATCCGAATGCCTACATGGCGGCAAATGGAGCAGAATGTGCTAAAGAATTAGGTTTTTTTGATCAATATCATGATACTGTTTTCAAGAAGGAAACCTTTTCTCAACCTAAAACCGATTGGAAGACCATTGCAGAGGGCATAGGGGTTAAACAGCTAAACTCTTTTGTAACGTGTCAGCAAGATACGACCTACAAGTTGCGTATCGAAGCACATCGAAGCGTGGCGAAAGAGTTTGGGATCCATGGTGTACCTACCATTGTTATCAAGGATAAGTTGTATTCGGGTAGCCTTTCATTCGAGCAAATAAAAGAAGCAATTGATATAAAAAACTAACCATCTCGTTTCGTCATTTTAAAACCTATACGACCATGAAAAATCTCCTTCCACTCCTGCTATTTTTTTCATTTGCTGTACAAGCACAAACTACATCCCAAGGGACAATTTATTATAGTAAATATCCTAATATATTTTCAGGTTCATCCATAAGTAAAAACAATGAAGTTTTTGCTCCTGAGTCAGAAAATGCGGCTTTTATCTTGTATTTTAACACAGATCAATCATTTTATTCCTACGATGTAGCGTCTAATAATAAAAGAGAATCCCAAAGAGCTATGGTAGCGATGTCTCGTGGAGGATATTATCAGCGAAATTTTTCTGAAGAACTCTTTTACAAAAACCTTGCCCAGCAACAGTATATTCGGAAAACAAGTCTTTACGGGCGCTATTTTATTATTGAAGATAAAATGTCATCTTTAGCATGGGAGATTGGAACAGAAACAAAAATTATTGCGGGGCATTTATGCATTAAAGCCATTATACCTGATACGACAACTTTTATTTCTACCAACACCTTCATAGATGTGAGGTGGTCTGATTTAGGCGGACACAAATCTAACTTAATATTGTGTCATGAAGAAACAAGAACAAGCATTAAGTCCTGCAAGTGCGAACCGGTTGCGGCGCAAGTATGACAGGGCGTTCAAAGAAGAAGCAGTGCGGATGCTTCAAAACGGCAAGAGCGTAAAAGAAGTGGCCGAACTGCTCGGTGTGAGCGAACAGGTGCTGTACAAC
>JAEUSQ010000024.1 GCA_016788705.1 Bacteroidetes Order II. bacterium | reverse complement strand
ATTGAATTGAATTGAATTGAATTGAATTGAATTGAATTGAATTGAATCTACAATCGTTATAAAACAAAGTCAATAGCTGCGTAAAATTTTGTAACGGGTTCCCCCCATCAACATGATACTCTGGAATACCGCCAGATAAGGTGATATAGAGTTCATTGAAAGGATTGAATTGCAGTTTTTGGACCGTGGAGATAACGGTTTGGATACGGGCATAGATTTCTGCTCCGTACTGGGTACGGAAACAGCCACCGACTTTCATTTTGGCTTGGGCGGGCCTAATGTCCCTTTCAGTCTGATTGTTGGAGAAGGGTACTTCTGCATGAAAAGCGAAAGCCAAGACCGCATCTTGATATTGCTTCTCAACTTATTCAACACAACCCTCCAATTGAGGCTTGAAGCCTTCAATGATAGATACCCATTCACGGATAATCCGGTGGCAACTTGATAGGTCGCTGGGCAACTCCATTTGTTTGAACCAATCCATGTAACAATGTACGTATGCCAAGTAACTTCTTTGCATTTAGAACAAGTACGACGTTTTTCTTCTCCGTCTTTTGGCATCTAACTATCATCCTTTTGCCTACTCTTTCGTTTTCGGCGTACCCGTCTTACTTTTTTGCCTGAAATAAATGGCAGGGTTTCAGAATTTGCCCTTAATGAATGATGCGAAGGGGCTTTCACAAGAGTACATGGCAGAACGGTTGGGGATTAGCAAGAATGCGTATGGCAAGATTGAAAGAGGGGAAACGAAGCCTAACTTTCATCGTTTGGAGCAAATCGCAACTGCGTTAGAGCTATCATTAGAGCAGTTGCTACACGGGCAAGTCGTTATTTATAATAAGAACCAAGTCAAAGAAGGCAATTCAAATTTTCAGACCTTTTCATCCTCAAGCGGGCAGGAACTTGCCCTTCTACAACAAGAAAATGCCCATCTGAAAGAGAAAATTGCGTGGTTGGAGCGGGAAAATGCGTTGCAGCAGCAGTTATTGGCGCAGTTCCAAGCACAAGCCTAAGTTCATCTACGGGTTCATTCTTGTAAGGCAGGATACACCTTTGCAAACTCGGTATCGGGGCTGCTGTTGCCGCCGGTATCTAATGCGACCACTTTATAGAAAGATTTGAGGGTGCCTTCGGGGTCGCGGAAACTCATCTACCAAGCCAATTTCTTTGTATTCGCCTGTTGCGAGGGAAACGGCACGCAAAACCCGATAAGAAGCCAAGTCTGCTGCGACGACTGGCTCCCAGTCCACCAAAACGCCTCCATTTTGGTAAAAAGCGCGAATGTTCCGCACAGCACGCGGAGGAGTCGAATCACGGAAGGTAAGAGGTTTTGTAAGGGCTGGCTTGCTCACATTGCCTAATGAGTCTAGGGCCACCACTTTGTAGGTATAGGTAAAGCCTTGTTGAACGGCTTGGTCTCGCCAAAACACATCGGTTTTCAGGGTGGCAAGGCGGATTGCCGTTGCCCCATTGGTTTCTCGCCAAACCTCGTATGTGGTCACATCGGTAGAAGGCGAACCCAACCAAGATACGTCCACATATAAGCCTTGATGGTTAAAGGCGGTTGCGTTTGCAGGGGCTTTGGGTGGGGTCAAGTCAGGTACCTTGAATTTCTTTGATGTGTGCGGGCTTAGTTCGCAGTTTTTGGCGCCCAGATTTTTGCGAAGTTTGGCAAAACGCTGAGATGCATCAATCAGGATTACCTTCCCTTTTTGTTTTTCAGGTTTGACGTTTGTTAAAAACCAAATATTGGTGCTATAGGATATGCTTTATGTAACCAATATTGTGACTGATAAGCTATGAAAAGCGTCTGCAACAAAGCAAGTGGGTTTGCAGGCGAAGTACCTGAGAGAACATTCATCCCTACATACCGTTTGCTGTCCAGAACATGCAAATTACTTGTTCTGATGGCGTTGGCAAGTTCGTGATGAGGCTCTATAGATATCACCCAAATGATCCTGCTTTACCGCCGATGATGAGAACAAACTCGCCTCGGACTTTGGCTTCTTGGCCAAAATGTGCCCGTACCGAAGACAAACTACCCCGTACCACCTCCTCAAATTTTTTTGACAACTCGCGAGCCACACAAGCGGGGCGATCGGGACCAAACAAGGGAATAAATCCGTCCAAGGTTTTTTGAATGCGGTGTGGCGACTCATAAAACACCATTGTTCGGCTTTCTTCCAACAAGGCTTTCATTCGTGTTTGACGGCCTTTTTTGACGGGTAGAAACCCCTCAAATACAAAGCGGTCGCAGGGCAGGCCGGATGCCACAAGGGCTGGCACAAATGCGGTGGCTCCGGGCAATACCTCTACAGAAACCCCGGCTTGAATGGCTGCACGAACCAAAGAAAACCCCGGGTCGGAAATCCCCGGCGTTCCGGCATCCGAAATCAGGGCGACGGTTTCCCCGCGCTGGATGCGTGCAATCAGGTGATCTGCTTTTGCAGCTTCGTTAAACGCATGAAAACTGGTACGTGGCGTTTCGATTTGGTAATGTTGTAGCAACACACCGGAAGTTCGGGTGTCTTCGCAGGCCACCACATCGGCCTCGCGGAGAACGCGTAGCGCCCGCAAGGTGATGTCTTCGAGGTTGCCAATGGGCGTGGGGACAATATATAGCATGTGGTTAGGAGGTTAAGAAGGAGGGGTGTTATTTTTTTCTCGGCGTGGGAGGCGGGGAAAAGGGATGCGCTGCAAGTAGCGACGAATGGGAATCCCAAGGTGTCCAAATTGGTGGCGCAAAAGTAGAAAAAGGGCCAAACTACCCATAATGGCAGTGCTTGCCCACATCATGATGGGTGGTACAAAACCACGATCGGCCAATTTTTCGCCGTTCACCATGCCAAACCAGAAGAGCATAAACAAAATACCTGCTAGGGCGGCTACGACCCCCAAGCCACCCCGCCGGATGAGCAGGCCCAACGGGGCGCCGAGCAAGACAAAAACAAAACAGGCAATGGCCATGGTCCGCTTTTTATAAACTTCCACGATATACTCATCTATTCGTTGTTGTTGAAACTTAAAATTACTTTGCTCCACCGAAATCATAGAGACCCGTTGTTGGGCAGATTGAATGGCTTTTTGATAGACTTGCTGCTTGTTTTTCGGAGATAGTCCCCGTAGGATGCGACGGGTTGTGGGTAGATCGGCAACCTTCACCGAATCGAGGAGGGTTTGTAGTTCAAACGTAGCGAGGGCATCCACTTTACGGGTCAAGTCTGCCCCGCGCTGAAGGTCTTTGAAAAAAAGGCCCTCTTTTCTCTGGAGTTCCGCCCGCATAGAGTCCACAATGGTATTAATGCGTGAAACGGCAATGGTGCGGTCTCCGCGAATGCCTTCTTTATTTTCCCTGCGGAACATCAAGTCCGAAGTATCGAAAGTGGTTTCATATTTACGGAACCGTACCCGCTCGTACCGTATAGGGATGTCCTGAATATTTCGGTGGAGTTCACCATTTACCAACGTGAGTTTAAGCAAGTCTTGGCCAATACTGGTCAGGTATCCTTTTTCGGCGATTAAGGTGGCCTGTCGGCGGTTGCCTTTGGTGTAGTCAAAAAGAAAAACGCCTCGTAGTTCGCCACTCCAGATGGCTTTTTGCCGGACGAGGAGGGTGTAGCCCTGCAGTCCATTATAAAATTTGCCTTCTTCCAATAAAAAATCTGGTTTTTTTCGGGCAATATCCAGCCATAGGCCACTGCTCCGGAATCCTGCTTCTGGTAAGATTTCGCCGGCAAAATGCCACATACCAGCGGTTATAAAGCCAGCAACAACCAGTAGCGGCCATAAAATTTGCAGGAGGGAAACCCCTGCATTCCGGATAACCATCCAGGCGCGGGTTTCAACGAGTTTTGAAAATGTAATGAGAGTGGCCACCAGCATAGACATGGGTACAGCCAGCGTAAACATATAGGCCAAACTATATGCGATCAACTCAAGCATGACGATAGGGTCTAACCCTTTCCCCACAATTTTGGGCAGGTTTTGCATGAGGAATTGCATGAGAATAAGGAACATGAACAACCCCAGAGCAGCCATAAATGGCCCCGGGAAGCGTTTAAGCACCATCCATTGCAATTGTCTCATAAGTCCTCGCATCGTCCAGTTAAGGACGGGTCACTTCTTCGAGCAGGTAGAGAATGGACTCGAAAGGAAGCCCAGAGGTTTCCCCCAGACTTAATTCGCAAGGTCGGGAGGTGGCATAATATCCGTCGCAAGAATCTGCATGGAGTTCGGCCACTTCGCGTGCTGTGGCTGCTTGGGTAAGCCCGGGGACCACAAACCCACGATCGCCGGCCATGCCACAACATCCGGCATGTTCTGGGATAAACGTATGCAAAGCACAGGCCTGAGCTACTTCTTCCAATACCTTAACCGTTCCCATTTTATGCAATGAACAGACAGGATGTAGGGCCACGCGGTGTTTTTTATGGCGGATAACAAGGCGGGGTAAAAGATATTCCGCGATAAACTCTACGCTGTCATAAATCTGGAGTGAGTCAAAATATCGCTGATTGCGGGGCGAAAGGACCGGACGTATCTGGCGCATAGACTGGGTACAGGAAGAGACATCCAGCACTACGGGTAGTTTTCCCCCTTCCGTCCATTGATACAGGGCCTCGACCACATAGTTGGCCATATATTCGTGTGCTTGGGTATAGCCTTTGGACGAGAAAATCTGGCTACAACAATAACCGCCAATACTGGTGGGTAAAAAGAGCGAGACCCCCGCTCGTTCTGCGACCTCGATAAAAACACGCAGCAAGGAAGCTTTTCCGCCTTCTCCTTCGCCCAATGTACGGGTAATACAAGTGGCAAAATAGACGGCATCGGCCTTGACGGGGGTGTTGGCAATGAGTTCTGGCGGCGTTTGCAACTGTTCGGACCATTGCGGGAGCGTATGACTGAATTTTTTTGCGACTCCTGTTAGGCGTTCCATAGTACGGCGGCCCAAAACGCGGTTTACTTGTCCGCCCATTTGTAAACCCAGACGGGTGAGCTTGACGGTATTTCGGAAGGACTGTGCCACCTGAAGGGCCATTTTTTGGGCAAAGCGGGAGTGCCCTTCACGCCGTAAACGCTTCACCAATTCGCCCGTATTGATTCCAACGGGGCAGTCTAAGGCACACAGGCCATCCACCGCACAGGTTTCTAATCCATCAAATTGGTATTCTTGCCGCAATTGCCGGACTTCTTCTTGCTTACCCACTGCTTCCAGTCGCTTTATGGCACGTCGGATGCCAATGCGCTGACGAGGCGAGAGGGTAAAGTCTCGGCTAGGACATCGGTTTTCGCAAAATCCACATTCCACACATTTATCCACTTCGGTCTCTACAACGGGCAGCGATTTCAGGTTCCGGATATGGGCGGCTTTGTCGTTGTTCAGAATCACACCCGGATTCAACAGGTTGTCGGGGTCTAAGAGCCGCTTCACCTGTTTCATGATGCTATACGCCTTTCCGCCCCACTCGGCTTCGACAAACGGGGCGATATTGCGCCCTGTGCCATGTTCTGCCTTCAGAGAACCACCATACTTGAGCAAAACCAAGTCCGAAAGTTCTTCCATAAAAAGGGCATAACGTCCGATATCAGCTTCTTCCAAAGGCTGCGAGACCACAAAATGCAGGTTCCCATCTTTGGCATGACCAAAAATGATGGGATTCGCATACCCATGCCGATACAATAAGGCTTGCAGGTCTGGAATAGCTTCCCCCAATTTTTCGACCGGGAAGGTTACATCTTCCAATAGCACTGCCTCACCTCGTCCACGCAGGGCAGCCGCAGAGGGGTAGAGGCCCTTGCGAAGTTTCCAGAGTTTGGCTTGATTGACAGGATTTCGGGAGAATTTGGGTTTATTTAAAATGCGAAGCCGCAAGAACGAAGCGTCTGCAATTTCCATTGCACGGTCTAAACTCCAAACATCGGGCGCATGGTATTCACAGAGCAAGCCAACGGCTTCATCGGGCAGGGTTTTCAGGATTTCTGGCGCCTCGGGCAATTCGGCAATGCTCTTTAGGGCCATACCGTCCATTAATTCCAGTGCTGCCGCACCCGTTTCCCGTAGAATCGGAATGGCCTGACCAGCACTTGCACAATCGGGGAAAAACAAGATTCCGGTTGCCTTATGTGCATAATCGGGTACCGTTACCAAAACCGCTTCGGCAATAAAACCCAAAGTCCCTTCGCCCCCAATCATGAGGCGTGCAATAATGTCTAAGGGGTGTTCGTAATCGAGAAACGCATTCAGGCCATAGCCCACCGTGTTTTTGGTGCGGTACTTATGCCGGATCCGTTCTACCATACTGGGGTCTTCTATAATCTGCCGCCTGATTTTTCGGATGCCGTCAAATACGTCTTTTGATTCTCGCTCAAATCGGGTATAAGAGGTAGGGACATTCGTATCAAAAGACTGGCCATTGGGCAAAATAAGCGTCATGCTTTCGAGCGTATGATAGGCATTTTGTGCAACACCGCAACACATCCCACTGGCATTATTAGACAAAATCCCCCCCATCATGGCGGCATTAATCGAGGCTGGATCGGGGCCTATCTTACGGCCATATCGCCTTAAGGCATTGTTTGCATGGCCTCCGATCACGCCCGGTTGGACGCGAATACGCCACCCTTCATCCTCCACCCAAAGTTTTCGCCAGTTCCGGCTAAGGTCCACCAAAATGCCATCGGTCAGGGCTTGGCCAGAAAGACTGGTTCCGGCAGCCCGAAACGTCATCGGAATACCCAAACGCTGCGATAATCCGAATAGCGATCGGATTTCACCCACGGTATCGGGCATAACCACCACTTGCGGAATCATGTAATAAAAACTAGCGTCGCTCGCAAACGCATAGCGGTCAATCAGCCGAGAGCGGATTTTTTCTTTGGGCAGAATCTGTTCTATGGCTTCTATCAAACGGGCGGCTTCCACACAAGTCCAAGGTTAGGGTCGCTGAAGGCAGGGTAACTAAGTAATATAACAAACCACACCTATAAAACAAAAGAGGGCAGATTAATGCAAATAGACGATTAAGGAAACAAGATGCGGGCTTAGGTTTCTTCCACGCTGGATTCTCGTCCTTACGATGCTGATTTTGTAAAGAGGGACGTCGTTTATGGGCCGATACCCGTTCTTCAATCTCAGGCGGGTTTCGCCGACACTCTTCCCAAAACAGAAAAAATGAGATTATCCTTTGCAACATCATCGGCAATGCCGTTTTGGGCTTGGCGTTATTGTACCAAAAGCCCCTCGCCCCGCAATCGTTTTTCTTTGGTGGCAACGGGCGAAGGACGGACATTGAGCCATGCCGACATCAATCCATAATTTCCGGAGATTTTGCCCAGAACACGGTATTTGGAATTGCGCAAGGTGGGGGATGCGGCGGCAGGCTCCCGAACAACCGCGTGGGGAAAACGGGCACTGGCGTGGATGAAATACACCTCTTCTGGTTCATACAGCAAAAAGCCCGTATGCGTATCTAAGCCGACGACAAACAAACCTTCACCAAAAGACTTTACGGCGCTAAGGAACTCGCCGATGGTCAGGTTATGGTATCGCCGGGTATTCGGCTCGCCCACCAGCCCAGTCACCAATTTCTCGGAAGCCACTTGCGCCAATGTGTTGCGGTCTATCGGGATGCCAGCATCGTATAGCACAGTGGTCACAAAATATCCACAGGCAATTTTGCCTTTACCTGGTGTGCGGGTATTGCCATTAAAGTCATAGGCAGTGCCCAACCAGTAGGGCCATATCCGAGATTCAATGTTTTGGGTAAGGGTTTGGCTCGCAACATCAATGGCGTCGTCGCGTTGTGCCTCAATAAAGGCCGTCTTATACTGCATCCGGATATCGTCCCGTTCACGAAAGATTTCCTGGATGGTTTTCTGGTATTTAGAAGGCGTATAAAAAAAAGCGTGGTAGCCGGGTAAAAGGGACTTGTAGCCCAGGGCCATCAAGGCAAAGACCGCCAGTAAAAACAAGACTGGTAAAATAACCAAAGCAATTCGGAAAGCGCGTGGCATAATAGCGGGTAGATTAATACAAGTGGTGGTACGTGGTGATACAAATATACAAACGATTCGTGGCAGATGTCTTGTATCCGTCAAATTCGGTACATAGGATGTATCTGTGTACCTTCGGTGAAGAGTCGTTTATGATGCAAAAGCCGCTTTCGGAAGTGTTGTATCTTTAGGACTTGCCCCCACTCCCTTTTTCCACACCAACCAGCATTTGCAACCGTGGGACTTTATCGCCTTTTACTCGCTATAGCTGTTGTATTTACCCACAGTTCGCCCATTCTGGGCATAAAGATGGTGGGTGGTCTAAATGCCGTTCAATGTTTTTACATTATATCCGGCTTCTATATGTCTATGGTGCTAAACGAAAAATATACTGGAACAGGGAAGGATACCTATAAGCTGTTTATTACCAATCGCCTACTTCGCCTTTATCCGATCTACTGGGCGGTCCTGGGCATTGTGATTCTGACGAGTTTTATTGCCTTTAAAAACCACCACGGCTTTTACGCCGGATTGTTGGACCCGTACTATAAATATTTTATTCGAGGCAACATGAGTTGGTGGACATGGGGTGTGCTCACCTTCTCGAACTTTGGCCTTATTGGGCAAGACTGGCTGATGTTTACGGGCTATCATCAGACCGACGGTATTTTAATGCTTTCTCATAATTACAAGCTCTTCGATCCGCCAATCAATAAGTTTTTAATGATTCCACAGGCATGGACCTTGGGGGTAGAAATCACCTTTTATTTGATGGCCCCCTTTATTGTCCGGAGGCCCTTAAAGTCGGTTTCTTGGCTTTTGGGATTCACCATTGTTTTGCGCATTCTGGCGTATAAATTTGATCTGAACTACGACCCTTGGAGCTATCGTTTCTTTCCGTTGGAGTTGATGTACTTTTTATTAGGGAATGTGTCTTATCGGTTGTATCAAAAAATAAAAGAAAGGGCGATTCCTCGCTATGTGTATCAGGCCATTTTGGTTGTAGTGATTGCCGGAACCCTGATATACCAAGAGGCCCCTGTTTCGTGGTATTATCCGCTGAAATATACCTATACTGCATTGTTGGTATTGGCCATTCCATTTCTCTTTGAATATACCAAAAACAACAAAGTGGACCGGTGGATTGGGGAGCTTTCGTATCCGCTCTATATTTGCCACATGCTCTTTGTGAGTGCCTGGACGGTGAAACTGTTTCCGGATTTGGGTGGGCACGGGGTGACGGTGACCGCCTATTCTTTGTTGATGGCCATTTTATTGAACCAATGGGTGGCGGAACCTGTCGAGAAAATACGGCAAAGGCGGGCAGCTACCCTTAAAAAGGGCGCGGTGGCCGCTATACCTTCTTCATAAACGACTATTGAACATGCAAGACATCCCGCCCTTTAGACCAGATGGCATATCGTCCTTTTATGCCGAAAGTCGCGCTGCTTGGCGTGCTTGGTTGGCCGCTAACCATCAAACCGCAGACAAGGTATGGCTTATTATGTATCATAAAAAAAGTGGTGTACCCAGTGTCTATTACGACGAAGCGGTGGATGAAGCCCTGTGCTTTGGCTGGATAGACAGCAAGCCCGCCAAACGCAATGCCGAGAGCTATTACCAATATTTTTCTAAACGGAAACCCAAGAGCAATTGGAGCGGGGTCAATAAAGATAAAGTTACTCGTTTGGCCGAGCAGGGCCTCATGACCGAAGCAGGCTGGGAAATGGTGACCTTAGCCAAAAAAACAGGTACTTGGACGGCTTTGGATGCGGTGATTGCCTTAGAAATACCTAAAGACCTGCAAAGGGCCTTAGAAGCATATCCAACTGCGGAGGAACACTTTCAGCGCTTCCCGGCCTCGGTAAAACGCGCCCTATTAGAGTGGATATCCAGCGCCAAACAGCCTGCTACCCGTGCCAAACGCATCTTGGAAACGGCCCAAGAAGCGGCAGAAAATAGGCGTGCAAACCAATATCGGCCTACGAAAAAACCTTCATAGCAGTCCTTTTTCTTTTGAAATCCTAACCAAATCAACTTTATTCTTTGCATTTAATTTTCGTAGAAGCCTGCGCCGATGATTCATGATGGTATAAGAACTTAGGTATAATTCCGAAGCAATTTCTTTGTCTCGCTTTCCCGCTGCAATCAATTTTAGCACTTCTTCCTCGCGTCGTGTTAAGGCAATAGGCGACTCTATGAATGGGTTGGGGGCTTGAGATTTCGTAAAAGCAAAACCGTCGGAAGGGGGGCATTCGATAAAACACAAGAAGAGTACTTCTGCATTGCTTTGTAGGTCCATACAGCCCAATCGCCACTGCCCCCAATGCCATTTTCTTTCGTTATCCATGAAACGTAGCGAAAGAGGGGAGTCGTACTTGCCAGAAAACTGCTGTATGGTTGTGTGCAGTTGGGGTAAATCTTCCGGGTGAATGTAGGACGAGAGGGGAATCCCTTCTAAGAATGTATAAGGATAATGCGAAGCCATAAACGCATTTCGTTGTAGGATGCGCTGACTCTTTCGGTCTATGCACAAGACTCCAAGTGGCAACGGAAGGTCAATAAGCGGGGTGGTTTCTTTTATAACAAGTATAGCCATGATACATCCGGTTCCAATAAAAATGGGTGGTGTATCTACATGCCTATTTAAAAGCGAATTGTGACATTCTGATTTATTAAAAATGATTTTTGAAGTGTAAAAAATGGGTAACGAGGATGATGGACAAAAATTAGACCAAATGGACTATATGGTTATCATGTATTTTAGTGTTCCTCCTCCCCAAAGATATCTGATAATGGTTACCCTTTTAATCCTGTTCTCTGAAAAGGCATGAAAACGACAATCCCCGAACATCTGACAACGCTCCTCAACAGCATCGAAAGCCCTGAAGCGGACGAATGGAACGAGGTATTGGTCCGGGTGTGGCATCATTTGGAAAAAATTGCCCAAAACCTTCTCGGTAAGGAAAATGGTGCGCTTGGTTTTAACAGCAAAGAACTTATTTCCGAAGCATGGCTACGAATCGGATATAACCAACCACTGAAATGGGAAAATCGCCGGCATTTTTATAACACCATGGGCCAACTGATGCGTCAGGTATTGATCAACCATGCAGCCAAAAAAAACGCAGCCCGCCGTATTCCACCCCACTTGCTTACCGATTATGAAACCGTCGGCGAGATCGCATTGACGGAAAAGATTGAGGCCCTGGCCAATCTCGATGAAGCCTTGGAATATCTGAAACGAGAAGATGAACGTGCTTGCGAGGTTTTTATTCAACGCTATTTTATCGGGCTTAAAATAAAAGAAATCAGCACTCTACATGATGTAACAGACCGAACCGTTTTGCGGGATCTGGAATATGCGCGGGCTTGGCTCAAAGCCGAGTTACTCAAATAAATGATATAATCAGGCGTGATATGGAAAATAGTGAAAAAGAATTGTTTTTACAGGCTTTAGACCTTTCGGATGATGAACAAGCCGATTTTATTAATGCGGCGGCGCCCAGCCCAGAGGTGGCGGAACGGGTTTGGACTTTATTGTCTGCACGGAGGTCTGAAGCAAAGAATGTAGTGGATGGTTTACGCCAAAGTGCGGGGCTGACCGAGGCCGATGAAGTGCCTTCTTTTACCACATTAAACCACCCGCACTACCGCTTTGGTCGTCGAATTGGATATGGCGGGTTCTCGGAAGTGTTCGAGGGCGAGCGGCTACATCCATTCCAACAGACCGTTGCCCTCAAGGTGTTGCTCAATACACCGCAGCACCAACAAATCTTTCTTCAGGAAGCCAATATTTTAGGTGCACTACACCACCCCCACATTGCTCAGGTGTATGATGTAGGACAATTGCCCGATGGTCGGTATTTTTTGGTCATGGAATTGATAAAGGGGAAGCCTATTATTGCGTATTGTGATGAGCATCAATTATCGGTCCGAGAGCGGCTTATGCTTTTCCGTTCGTTATGTATGGCCGTATCGTTTGCCCACCAAAACCTCATTATTCACCGTGACCTCAAACCGAGCAACGTGCTGGTGACCGATGACGGTGTGGTGAAACTTTTGGACTTTGGTGTTTCTAAAATTTTACCGGAAACACAAGATGAAACCCATACCCAAACGGGCATGATGGCCTTCACACCTGCCTATGCTGCCCCTGAACAATTTCAGCGTAAACCAGTCGGAATGGCCACCGATGTATATGCCTTAGGGGTTTTGGGGTATCAACTCTTGGCTGGCAAATTGCCTTATCACATTCCCAAAGACGCCTCTCCAAGCGTATTAGAAGAGATTGTGGCCACACGCCATATTATGCCACTTAGCCAACATTTCCGAACTCCTACCGAAGGACAAAAAGCGATCTTAGCCAACCGAAAACAAACCCGAAATGGTTTGTATAAACAGTTTTTGGGAGACTTAGATGCCGTTTTGCTCAAGGCCCTTTCCAAAAATCCAAAGGAACGTTATCGTTCGGCGGGTGCATTACTCGATGAATTAGACCGATTCCTAAGTGGAAGCCCGGTTTTGGCACAATTGCCTTCTCGTGCTTACCTGTTTAAGAAGTTTGTTTTGCGGAATAAGGGACTGGTCGGCTCGGTAGTGGCTGCTTTAGTGGTAGTTATGACCACACTTGCGATTTTATCTTGGCAGAACCATAAAGTTATGGAAGCCAATAGGCGTGCCGAAGTGGAGTCTGAAAAAAATATGGCGGTGATCAAGTTTATGACCGGATTGTTATTGAATGGTAGTGCCGAGATAACCGGACAATCGGTGGATACGCTTCGCTTCAAGTCGGTCATTCAACGAGGAACAAAAGACTTGTTGGAAAACAAAAATAAAAACCCACGGGCTTATGCCGAGATGTCGCACGTTTTCGGGATGTTGTATGACAATTGGGGGGATAAGGAAAAAGCCCTTTTGCTCTTTCAGGAGGCTTACGCGGCGTGTAAAGCACATGAATTTATAGACATCCCTTGTGCGTTTGACCTGCCCAGCCGGATTGCAATCATTTTGACAAAAAAGGGGCAGATTGGAAAAGCGGTTTCTATCTATGAGCAGTTGGCGAAGAAGCGCCCAGAGGCTTTGTCAAACAATATGACGTATGGAGTATTCTTGCATAATTTGGGTGCCTTAAAGACTGTAATGGGAGAATACGTCGAAGCCGAACAATTTTTTAACCATATTTTGCAACTAAAGCCCCAATTGCCTGCCAAAGACATGAATACGCTGCGGATTATTGCATCTTCACAGACGTATTTGGGCCGGATTTACGAAAACACCGGACGATATGACGAGGCTGCTATTGCCTACGACACGGCGTATCTGGGGCTTTCGGAAGAGAAGCGGGTACGCAATGCGGCCTTCATGCCCAAAATGTTGAAAATCATGATGGAGGCCAACCACGGGCAAACCAGTAAGCACTTAGCGGCCATGAAATCCCTGATTGATTGGCAGGAAAAACAAGCACTAAACTCCAAAGAATCCTTTGTTCCGTTGTACCACCGTCTGGGAATCTTGCAAGAAGACGCTGGGCTTCAAAACGAGGCGGTTGCAACCTGGCAAAAAGCATATGAAATGGAGCACGCACTCCACGGGGATAGGTCAGCCGAGGCCATCACACTACGCCTACGTTTGATTCATGCCGCATTGACAAAGGGAGCAATGCCTGCACAAGAACGAGAGATATTGGAAATCAGCACAGAGGGCCTTTCTTATGTAGATACCCATGTTTTGGCAAAGCAGGTTTTGGGTCGGTTTTATTTGGAAAGCGGAAAAGTGCAGCAGGCCATTGCTGTTTGGGACGAAGTTCTTGTATTTCAAAACCGTATCTGGCCTGTCCCTACAAAGGCCAAGGCCCGAACACTTTTCTATTTGGCGCAGGCACATCTAAAAAAAGGTCAGATTGCAGTGGCACGGAGATATTCAAATGAAGCGCTTAGGTCGTATAGCCAGACGGTTGGAAAAGCACATCGTGACTTTCAGGCGGTACGAGATTTTCAGCACCAGTTGCCTTAAAGAGGTATCATATTGGGGCAATGAAGTTATTTTTTGCCACAGTGGGATGGGTTTTTAGGCCAAATAAATCAATTTTAATAGACCAAAAGGACTAATATTGATTGTTGTATCATTGATAGGAATGGAATTTGATCCATTGGAAAACAAAAGTTTTAAGACACGTTGCCCAATTACCCAATCCGATCCTGAATTATCACATAAATAGGAATATTTGGGCGCAGTGCTAAAGAGCTTTCTGAATTTCAATGCGTTAAACATTTCCTAAAAATGAATTTTATTTTTCGTAGCATATCGTTTACCAGATCGGTGATTTCGTTAACCGTTTGGATGGTGGTTTTCGGGTTTGTTCACCCTGTAACTGCGCAATTTACTTCCACTTCTTTCCGGACAGGTAGCAATACACAGAATGGATCGGGTGGTTGGCTTTCTGGTTCTTTGTGTGCACCAAGCAATATCACTTCGCAAACATTTACCAACTGGGAAGGTAGTGGGGTGAATGTGACCTATGGGTACTCTACCAACATGTGGGATGGTGATGCGCCCAATCTATATGTGGCTGCCGGGCAGGAAAGTGCAGCCGGTGCAGGTTGCGATAGTCAGTTTACAGCAGGGATCAATGATGCGCACTGCGCCAGTATTTATCATGGGAGTGTACGTTTCACCAATAACATCCATGATACAGGCGGAACCCCCGGAAATGCGGATGGCCCTGCCAAGATTGTGATCACCTACAACACGCCTGTGATCCTGACCAATTTCAGGATTGGTAGCATGTCGAATATTGGTTCAGTAGCTAACCCCGGAGTCGAATGGGTGCAGATCAAGGCGTTTAATGCCTCTGGTGGAGTAATTCCAATTCCAATTGGGAATGCAACTGGTTCTTATATAGATTGTGGTGGAACAGAAACTACAGGTGGGATGACGATTTTATCGGATGCAGCGGGTGGTTTATATATCGGTGCCCAAGCAACCACAAGACAAGCAGACGGGGAGTATGGCAATGTGGATTTCTCGGTCCCCTCCTCTACGCCAGTTTCAAGGGTTGAGCTATACTTTTGGCGAAATGAAAGTGCGGCAGACCCAGCAGAATTGGCAGGGCGTTCTTCTTATGCCTCGTTTACCCTACACCAAAACGTGGTGACCCCCTCTACGCCGCCGAGTTGCACGATCAATAGTCCGACGATTACCCCCACTTGTAACAATGCCGGGACAATGAATACAGGTGGGGATGATACGTTTACATTTACCGTAAATACAACGGGTTCGGGTGTGGGGACGAATTATGTGGTGAAGGATGGTACAACCACGTTAGGTACGGTCAATTATGGCACTACTTCGGCATCTTTTGGGCCTTTCCCTATTTCCAGCGGGCTTCGGCAATTATCACTGGAAGATGTGGCAACAGGAACCTGTACGCGCCCGGCGCACGCCAATCCGCCTATACCTTGCTCTGCCGATTGTACCACGATCATGAACTGCTCGGAAGTGAGTGCCATGACCGAGTCCGACCCCAACTCAACGCCTAATAATGGTGCGAATAGCGAAGATGATTATGCCTGCTATGCCATTAGTGTTTGTACACCTCCGCCTTCCTCGGCAGATCTGGAGCTCACCAAGACATCGAGTAGCCCCGTCGTTCGTCCGGGCGACACCATGACATTCACCCTTACCTTGGTGAACAAAGGCCCCGGGACGGCCATGAATGTGGTGGTGCGCGATGTCCTTCCAGTAAGCCTTTCTTTTATAAGTGCCACCACGGCAACGGGTTCGTACAGCAATGCCACCGGTCTCTGGACGCTCGGCAATATCGCTCCGGGAACCTATACCCTAACCATTAATGTGACAGTGAATTAGGTAAGTCCAATATTTGTGGAGACCATTTTACCTTTCAAAGCTTTTACGAGGTATGCCTGTAGAAGCTTTTTTTGGTTGACCGAAGCACTTAAAGAATAGAACCAAAGGATTGATAGTGACACGATATTTATTTATGAGATTAGCTCCCATAGCCTAATTTTAAATATCAAGCCTTACATCAGTATTAGAAGTATATATTTTGCTATCTACTTCATTATTTAAAAACAAAATTATCAAAGTGAATGGTCCAATTGATCTATTTTTAAACATTAATTTAAATTAGGAATATTAATTGCTTATTCTTCATATAAGGAATTAATACTGATCTTTAATTAATGAAATAAATATGAAAATTTTAATTCTTATCATTTTAATCATTAATCCTGCAGTGGCTATGTCTCAGGCCATTACCGGTACCGTTTTTCGGGATTTTAATGCCAATGGCGTTAAAGACAACAACACGACTTATCAAGAGCCGGGCTTAGGCGGAATCACCATAACCGTATTTAATGCGGCTGGCACACAACAAGGAACAGCCATTTCGTGTCGGGGTGCAAATGACCCAACAGCTATTTGTACTTCTTCAAATATTGGGTACTATGAAATTGCTGCTCCTAATGGAAGTTATAGAATTGAGTTCTCTTGGGCTGCTACGCATCTTTATAGTGGTGCAGCAGGTGGGACAAGTGTTCAGTTTGTAACGGCTCCTGCTAGCAATGTGAACTTTGGGATAAACAACCCTTCCCATTATTCCCAACCTGCTATCGAACAAGAATTGGTTACCCCTCGGTTTGTTTATGGGTATTACAATTCTTCAAGTTTTGGCTCAACCCCTGCGATTATAGGGATCCCATATAATGCACAAGACCCAACGTCCAATATTGGCATCCAAAACCCTGCTGTAATAGCAAGTACTGCATATGCTTTATTTAATCAAGTAGGCACTACAATGGGGTTGGCATGGCAACGGACAACCTCTAATCTTTATACAGGTGCTTTCATGCACCGTCATTCAGGCTTTGGCCCCGCAGGAACAGGGGGTATTTATATTGTGAATAAAGACCTTCCAATAAATGATCCGAATAAAGTTAAGGTTTATGCCGATCTAAACGCTATTTTTGGTGCGAATACGGCTGGCGCAGACCCACATCCTCAAACAGAAGGTGGGAATTGGTTTAATGATGTACGTGATCCTGCCAATACGGCATCTTGGGTGGACAGTTGGAATACGGTTGGCAAAATTGCATTAGGAGATGTGGAAATCTCGGAGGATGAAAGCACTTTATATGTGGTAAACTTAGCAGATCGGCAATTATATGTGTTACCCGCAGACCCCGCTTTAGCAGGTTCTTTAACGCCTGCACAAATTCAGCGATACCCTATTCCTTTAAACTGGTGTGTGGATAATACGGCTTCTAATACGACCGATGATTCACGTCCATTTGCACTTAAGTATTACGATGGGAAATTATACGTCGGGGTGACTTGTACAGCTGAGTCTATTGGAGCGTACAATGTAGCTGATGTAGGTGTTGCTATTTATGAGTTTACAGGCTCAAGTTTCTCAGCCCAACCTGTATTTACGATTGATGGAGTCAATTTTACCAGCCCTCAAGGTGGGGCAATCCTTTTTAGTTGGACACCTTGGGTATGGGGAACCTCTGGAACAGGATTTAATCCCAATGCGCTTCGGCAATTTTGGTTAACGGATATTGAAGTAGATAATGGCGATTTGCAATTAGGGGTTAGAGACCGTTGGGGAGATTTGGTGCATTTTAATGCAGGTTTGCCAACACCTTCAAATGCAGGATTGACACCAGCCAATAACGTACAAGCAACAACCATGGGGAAAAGTTTTAGGGCGTGTTTAGACCGTCATGATACAGATTCAGATGGCAACCGCAATGAGTGGATATTGGAAAGTGGAGGACAATGCGGGGGCGTAAGTGGTGCGGGGCATCCTACTGCGGTTGCATGGACACCAGGACCTGGTGGTTCCGTCTTTTATCATGAATATGCTTCTCATGCGTATCCTGGACTTGGGGGATTGGTCCAACTTCCGGGTTTTCTTGAAATGGCGGAGACGACCATGGGACCAACAGGATTGAACTCAGGTGGTATAAACTGGATGAACAACTTTGGAACCACTGCAGGGCAAAATACAAGAGGTGGTGTAGCTACACCTGTGGGTGCAACACTTTATGATGGCATTAGTACTTGGCCAGGGGGAACACCTTCAAACCCTAATCCTTGGTTTAAGTCGGCAGGCTTGGGAGATGTCGAGGCGTTTTCGGATCCTGCTCCTATTGAAATTGGAAATAGGATATGGCTTGATATGGACAACGACGGCATCCAAGACGCAGATGAAGTCGGTATTTCTGGCGTTCAGGTACAGTTGGTAAAAGGCGGAAGCACCCTTTCTACTGTTACAACCGATACCAATGGGAACTACTTGTTTTCGAGTGCAACCGGAACGGATGCCACAGGTAAGGATTATGGCATCACACAATTGGAACCGAATATGGCCTATACGGTGCGGTTCCCGACCACGACCACTGTTGCCGCAACAACTTATAACCTCACCACTGCCGCCGCAGGCAGCAACCGCCTCATTGACTCCAATGCCCCGGCCAACGGAGAAGTGACCGTTCTTGCCACCGATATTCCCGTTGCAGGGGCGAATAACCACAGCTTTGATGTGGGATACTCGTCGGCACCTGTTTGCTCCATCAACACCCCAACGATTGCGCCAACGTGTAACGACAATGGTACATCAAGCAACCCAGCCGATGACACCTTTACCTTCACCATCTCGGCTACGGGAACGGGTGTTGGGGCCAATTAC